>JAEUQP010000672.1 GCA_016789645.1 Acidobacteriota bacterium
CTGTATGGCTTGCGCCAGTTATACCAAACAACAAAAAATTTATTGCACGGATGAAATCTTCAACCTCAGTTCCCGCTTACCGGCATGCCTAATGCGATGTTGGTGAGGAAAGAGTCAATTTCGACTCAGCTTTCATTCACCTGCCATACCAATAGTTGCCACCTTTACTCGCCCTGTTTTTGAAACCACCTTAACCAGGAGGTTGGCCACGGTTCGAAGTCTGGAGTATGTCCCCCTGTTTAACCGCTAGAAGCGGCCAAGTTTGATGGAAGAAATTGCTTCTCCGAGATGTTCATCACTGAACGTCAAAAAGAATGGTAAAACTGCCAATCAAAAACAACGGTATGTAGCTCTGCATAGACAGCACCCGACAATTTAGTACCCGCTTCACCTAACTCGACCTTTTTTGACTGACGTCTTCGTTTATTGGGTTTGAATACCATCTGTCAAACCTTTCCAACCCTGCAGACTTGTTACATAATTCGTCACGTAGAATATTAGCAATCAGTTCCCTAACAATTGTTCGCCTCAGCAGCCAGGAGGTTTTTCATGAGCCGTTTTCGATTTTTCCTTTGCTTGGCACTTATCGGTGGTTTCAACACTCCAGTTTATATTTTTCCAAACTCATCGAAGGCTGCAATTCAAGAGCCGCCTGTTCTGGAGCTGAATAAACCTATTGAGCGGAACATTGCCGAAGGCGAAATTCATGCGTATCGCGTCCGTCTGGCTGCGGGAGATTTCATGCACCTCGGTGGGGAAAGTAACTCGAAGCAGCTTGGCCTCGAAATCTTTGCGCCTGACGGACGGCGTGTGCTGGAAATAGGAAAACTGGGCGGCACTCCCTTTGGCGTCAAGCCGGCGTCATTCGTGGCGGAAACTTCGGGAGAGTATCTGGTCAAAATTCGCCTGGTGGACATGCCGAGCCAATATCAAATTGTGCTGGATGCCCTGCGCCCCGCCACGCCGCAAGACCGCAGCCGCGCGCGCGCCGAAGCCGCTTTTGTCAAAGCCGATGCTCTTTACCAGCGCGGGCGAAAAGAAGATTTGCAACAAGCCATCGAGATTTTGAGAGCTTCGTTGCCGGATTGGCGCACGACGGAAATGCCACTAGCCGAAGCGGACGCCTTGACCGTTATGGGGCTGGCACATCGGCGACTTGGCGAAACCCAGCAAGCCATTGAACGTTACCAACAGGCTTTTGAGATTTTCCAACAGCAAAACTGGGATATCGGGGGAGCGTTGATGCTTAACAATCTTGGCGTTGCTTATGCTGATATGGGCGATAAAGCCACGGCGATACGGTATTACCTGCCGGTGACGAAGTTATGGCGGCAGTTTAACAATTCGATCATGTACGGCATGTCAATGACCAATCTGGGGTCGCATTACAGCTCAGTTGGAGAGTTTCGGAAAGGCCTGGAAACATTGGAAGAAGCCTTACGAACTTGGGAAAAGCAGGGGGATCGCAAATGGAAATCTTCCACGCTTGGCAAACTGGGCGTCGTGTATGGTGACTTGGGCGAATCAGAAATTGCCGCTAATTATTGCCATCAGGCATTTCAACTTTGGCGCGAATCGGATGGGCTGCCTGAAAAAACGCAGCACTTGATGTGCGTAGGCGGTGCGCAAGCTGATTTGGGGAATTACCCGAAAGCGATTGAATATCAATCCGAAGCCTTCAAAATTTGTCAGCAAACAGGCAATAGCAATTGTCAGGTGACCGCAGCTTCCGGTTTGGGGATGACTTACTTGGCGATGAAGGATTACCCGCGATCCGTCGAACGTTTTCAGCAGGCTTTAGAAATTTCCCGAGTCGCTAAAAATCTGTATAACGAAGCAAAACTGTTGAGCAGTCTTGGGCGGGTTTACGCGATACTCAACGATTTGCCAACTGCCGAACAATTACTGCTTCAATCATTGGCTCTTCAGGAATTACTCGGCGATAAACAGGGCGAAGCTCATGCCAGAGGCGGGTTGGCCAGGGTTTATCGCGATCAAGGGCGTCTCGGCGAATCGCTTGCCGCCATTCAACAATCGCTGACGTTGATTGAACAACAGCGCCAGTCTCTTTCCGGTCATTTCTCGCAAGCGGCGTATTTTTCCCGTCTGCACGAATACCACGAGTTTTACCTGGATTTGCTGATGCGGCTTCACAGGCAAACGCCCGATGCGGGTTTCGCCGTTACTGCGTTTCAAACCAGCGAACAAACCAGAGCGCGTTCTTTGCTGGAAGCATTGGGCGAATCGCGCGGTGACATTCGGCAAGGCGTGGATGTGAATTTACTGGAACGCGAAACTGTCGTGCGCCAACAACTTTTTTACAAGGAACAGGTTTTGGCAGCTTTGTTGGGCGGTAAAGGCAGCGTCGAGCGGATTACCGCCGCCAAAAAAGAAATCGAAACGCTATTGTTGCAAAAACGCGAAGTCGAATCGTTGATTCGCGCCCGCAGCCCGCGTTACTCCGCGTTGACGCAACCGGAATCGCTCAGATTGAGTGAAATTCAAAAACAGGTTCTGGATGACGATGCCGCGCTGTTGGAATACGCCTTGGGCGGTGAACGCAGCTATTTGTTTGTGGTGACGAAAACTTCCTTTGATGTTTACGAATTGCCTACACGCGCCGAGGTTGAGGAACTGGCCACAGAGTTTTATCGCTTGGCTGGACGAATCTTTATTCAAGGCGGCAAATGGACAATTGAATCCGAAAACAAACTTTCGGCAATCGCCGCCAACCTCAGCCAAATGATTTTGGCGCCGGCTGCCGCCAGTCTGAAGAAAAAGCGATTGCTGATCGTCGCCGAAGGGGCGTTGCAATACATTCCGTTCGCGGCATTGCCGGACAGCGCCGGACGCCCATTGATTGCCGGTCACGAAATCGTCAGTCTGCCTTCGGCCTCGACGCTGTCGGTATTGAGGCGGGAATTGAACAGTCGTCAGGCTGCGCTAAAAACTGTGGCGGTGCTGGGCGATCCGGTCTTTTCCACTAACGACACGCGACTTGTCGCCAGCGCAAAATCAGTTCAGGCGAAAACCGCGCGCGGTTTATCGGCTGAAGCCGACACGTTGCGACGAAGTTTGCGACTTGGGGTTGCCAATGCCGCAGAGCCATTGCAATTAAGCCGGTTGAATCATACGCGCGATGAAGCTCTGTCCATTGCCGCGCTCGCTCCCGCCGAATCGAAACTGTTAGCTTTGGGTTTTGAGGCCAATCGCCAACTGGTGACCAGCGACAAACTCAGCCAATACCGCATCGTTCATTTCGCCACGCACGGATGGCTGGACCCTGCGATGCCTGATCTGTCCGCAGTTGTTTTGTCGTTGGTAAACAAGGAAGGCAAACCGCAAAACGGTTTTTTGCGACTGCATGAAATTTACAATTTGAATTTGCCGGCTGAGCTTGTCGTGCTGAGCGCCTGTGAAACCGGCATCGGCAAAGACATCAAAGGCGAGGGCCTGATCAGTTTGACGCGCGGTTTTATGTATGCCGGAGCGCGCCGAGTGCTGGTCAGTTTGTGGCCGGTTGACGACCCGGCGACGGCCGAGTTGATGAAGCGGTTTTATCGAGGAATGCTCAAAGAAAATCTGACGCCGTCTGTTGCTCTGAAAAAAGCCCAGATAGAAATGCAGCGACAGGCGCGTTGGCGTTCCCCGTATTATTGGGCGGGCTTCGTGCTGCAAGGCGAATGGTGATCCGAATGCAATGAAGGTACGACAAGCTGGCAGCTTGTCGAGCGCTTGGCGGGACTGGATATCTTCAAGAGACAAACCGACGACAAGCTGGCAGCTTGTCATACAGTTTATGGCGGCGATTTACTTTGGCTGACGCTTTACCAATTCAATCGTTTCAACCAGGTTTTTGATCGCCAATTCTGCGATTTGCCGGGCGTCAGTTTGTTTGAAACTCGCCTGCCATAAAACGACGCCAGCTTTGTTGACTAATCGCAGTTTCACCAATTGTTTTCCATCATTGGCTTCCTGCTGCAAGACGGCTTCGGTTGTGGGCAAAATCCTTTCTTCAACGATCAACTGCGACTGCTTCAACCGGTCAATCAAAGCTTCACGCAGGGCGGTTCCGAATTCATCTTCGCCAACCGATTGCACGTAAATGCGCGTCACCGAACCGAGCGGCAATCCTCTGGTTCGGCGAGAAGAATTTTGCTCAGAGCCTGTGCCTTCTTTCGTGACGCCGCGATTTTCTGCCAGAAAAGGCGATTCAACACGAGGCGAATCGGCAGGCGTAGGCGCGATGGTTGAAGATGGTTGTTTGACGACTTCAGGCGCTTCACTCGGCTTTTGCCTAAGCCAGAAAACCGACAAGGCGATCAAGAAGCCAACCAGAAGTGTTCCGATTACCAGAGCCATCGCCGGTTTAAGCTGAATTGCTGCCAGGCGATAAGTCAGTCTTTTCCATTCCAACGCCAACCAACGCGCAGGTCTGGTTTCGCGATAATTGATTTCGACCGTCACCGGACCGTTTTCGGCAAAGGCAATGTCGAATCGAACAAGCTGCCCACCTTCTCCGCGAGTTTCGGCGATTACGTGCGGAGTTTCGATTTCTTCCATCTCGGCCAACCAGCAGGCAGCCAGCAGCAAATCGCCATCAAGTTCAAGCGAATAAATCTCAATGATTTTTGAGGACGATCTGATCGGACAAGCGAAGGACTGTTCCGAAAAGAGGTTGAATCGTGCTTGCTCCTTGCCGTCAATCCGCACCGAGAGCAGCATCGGCTCGGATTCTTTTCGGCGTTTGCCCAGCTTGCCGCAAATTTCCTGAAGCAGTTGAAGCTGTTGTCGTGTCAGGTCGGGCGGCTGCCGACGTTCGGGGCGCGAAGGGAAATTGTTGTGTGTTGGCAGCGCGAATTGTGGAATCGTCAAATTGGCGGTCGGGTCTTTGATGCGTAGTTGTTTGAGGATGCGTTCGTAACAGGCGGGATGAATCAACGCATGCGCCTGGTGCGGTTCGTCCGTAAACACCAGGTGTTTTGTGTCCCACAACGCCAGATGGTCCAGACAATCATTGACCAGCGCGAGCAATGGAAGCGTTCGTTCCTGCGCATGAAATCGCCCTTTGCCGCGCAACTCCAACAGATTTCCAAACCGGCTGACCATTTCGTTCCAGATACGTTTTCTGGAAGTTTTATAAGATTTGCCGCTCACTCCGCCACGTTTCAGGTCTGGATCAATCAACAGGTGTATGTGTTCCATTTCCTTTACTCCATGGCGATATAAAAATTGACTGATGCCGACCATGACTTGATACGCATTCCGTGTCACCGTCACCAGCGCCAAATGTTTGAGGTAACGAATGATCAGGTCTTCGTTCGTCAGAGGCCGAATGTGAGGACCTACCATCAACCCTTCCGTCGAAAATGCCAGCTCAATCAATTGTTCCAGCAGTGATTTTTCCCATTCAGCGGCGCGCGCGTCGTCAAATTGAGCCTGTTCCTGTCTTCTTTCATAAAATTCCGAAGCTTGCAGCAATCCAACCTGGAATAACTGGCAATCGCTCATCTTCATGAGATTGGCCCCGGTGCGTTCTTCCTGTTGTCTGGCCTTGAGCGCAGCCAACTCCATTCCGTGAACCATGACGCACAGTGCCACACGCAAATCACAGTGAATGAAATGCGCCAGCTTGAAAGCTCGTTGCCAGATTTCCAAGTCTGTTGTCACGATCTGTGTCTCCAAAATCGAAGGAGAATTAACTTTTCAGCATACAGGTTGTCGTCATGGCCGAAGAGTCCCTGTTTGCTTTGCGGAATCGGTACTTTGGGGCCATTGCAAAATCTGGTTTGATTTCGCTTGCGTCGTTAAGGCATCGGAAAAACGACGATTCCTGACATCAGTTTTACCAAACAAAAAAAAATTATTGCCCAGGTGAAATTTTCAATCTCGGTTCACGCTTACTGGCATGTCCGACGATGACTGGGGGGAGCCGTGAGAAAGCATCCGCAAACTCAGAGGTGATACTCCAGCTTTCGCGGATGCTTGCCCCAAAATCTTTCTCACCCCGTTGTTGACAACGTTATTTCCAGGAGGACGGCCATGGTTCCCTCAACTTTGAAGCCCGCTTTTATTAGCGCCATTCGTTTCAGCGTTTTTGTGTTCTCTGTTGTTTTTCTGTTCGGTTACTTCAGTTCAGGCCTCGCGCAGAGTTCTGCCGGATCGAACTCCGCAAAGTTTGACGACGTCAAATATCTGAAAACCAACGACCGGAAAAAGGCAGAAGAAATAGAGGGCAGTTTACTGATCAACAGTCAAACTGGCGAAGTTCTGTTTCTTCTCAAAGGCGCCGAGTTACTCAAAATCGAAAAGAACAACGTGACCAATGTGCTTTACGAACGCGATTCCAAGCCTCGTTATGCCGCAGGCTTGCTAATCGCCTGGCCGTTGTTATTCACAAAAAGCAAGAAACACTTCCTGACCATCCAATACAAGAATGCCTCGGACCAGGGCGAATATGCCGTCTTTCATCTGGATAAAAGCAATTACAAGGAAATTCTGGCCGCTGTCGAAGCCGCCACTGGCGTCAAGGTCAGTCGTTCAATTGACTGACCGCAGCCCGCTTCAGTGAACCTACGGTCACGCTTCTATTCGGCGTGGGTTCTGTTCGCTCTTTGTAAGGAGGTTTTCCATGTATTGCCAATCATCTTTTCGATATCTGACCTTGTTCTTGTGTATTGCGTTGTGTCCGGTTTTTGCCGCAGGCCAGCAGTCAGCGCCGATGAACGAATTCACGCTCGGCATTCAGCAGCGCAATGAAATTATGTCGTCCTTTCGTGTCCTGCGGAATACCAAAGCCAACGAATTGAGTGAAAGAGTGTTTCGGACGTTGTTGGCGACTTCGGTTGTCAGAAATGCAGGGCGCGATCTGGACTGGGAACTGACGTTGCTTGCTTCGGACGATGTCAACGCATTCACCACCGCCAATGGCAAGGTGTACGTGACCACAGCGATGATCGAAAGCGTTCTGGGACAGGAGTACGGATTATGGGCGGCTGTGCTTGGTCACGAAATCGGTCATGGATTGGGGAACCACATCCACAAAGCCTATGTCCGACATCACGAGCACGAATTGCAGCGGATCAATTTGCTGAACCTGTCGAATCAGGGGCAAACGTGGGCGAGTTGGGCGCTGGTGGCACATACGACCGTGGGCAGCCTGGCCAAGCTGAAAGTGTCGCGCGATGAGGAATCAGAGGCAGATTATTTGGGACTGATGATGATGGCTGAATCCGGCGTCCATCCGGATCACTCCATTGCCGTGTGTCGTCGAATGTATGCGATGTTCGGCGACCGCGGCAAAGTGTGGACTTTTCTCAGCAGCGATCATCCGCGTTGGGCGACGCGCGAAGAAAACGCTTGGCGCAATTGGACGGCGGCGATTTCCCGTTTCCGAAACCGTTGGAACGATCCGGTTCGTTCGCCCGGTGGTATGCCGCCACCCATCGTCGGATTCGGCAAAACTCAGGTTGTCAAAGACAGTAAATCCAAATCGGTTTCCATTGCTGCGCCTTATCTTGTCAGAAACGTCAACGAAGCTTTCATCGGCGTCGTCTTCGAACACAAAGGGAAGGTCATTCAAAGCGCATTGGCGGAATATCGGTTCGACAACGGCGCGCTCGGCGTGATGCGTCCCGCACGAATTAGCAGCGGAATCGAAGACAGTCAATTTTCCATCAACATTCCTGCTTTGGCACTCGTCGGAAAGGAACGAACGCTGGATGCGTTTCTGGTGGTTTGGGCCAACGGAAAGGTCATCGGGTATTCCGAAAAACTGAAGGTTTCGTTTCCCAAACCCTGAAAGCAAGAGAGAACCACCAACAACGTGAAAGCGAATGCAAAGACCAATTCGGCCAATTCGGCCAATTCGGCCAATTCGGCCAATTCGGCCAATTCGGATGGAGCGATGGCCATCGCCGTGGTCACGGCGGCCCTGAAAAGCCGTCTGAGCAATGGCCTGGTCGCTTTCGGCAACGTCAACGTCATTGCGCAGCCGCCAGACAAGATCGCAATCGGAGAAAACGAAGACGGCCAGATCAATTTGTTCCTTTATCGCGTCGCTCCACATACGAGGTTGATGGCGGCCAAGCCTATCGGGCTTCGCGTCAAAGACGAACCGGGGGCGTTGTCGCTGGAATTGAACTACCTGTTGACGGTTTATGCCGCGCAGGATTTTCAAAGCGAAATTCTGCTCGGCAGGGCCATTCAACTGATTCACCAATCGCCAGTATTGACAGTGGCAGAATTGAATCGTGCCACCCAGGAATTTCAAGGCAAACGCACTGGCCAATCAGGTTCCGGGCAAAGAGCTGACTGGATCGAAGAGGTGAGGATTACGCCGCAGTTTTTGAACTTCGAGGAAATGGCCAGGCTCTGGTCATCGCTGCAAGCGCGGTACAGACCGTCGGTCGCTTATCAGGCGTCGCCGGTTGTGATTCAGGGTAAACAGAGTTGAACTTCGATGGTTGAAGCATCCGAAAAGAATGGGTACGACACATGGCTGGCCACCAATCAACGAGCGTTGTCTGCGGCTCTGGCGGTGACGCGCGAACATCTGCGCATTCAGGCCGCGCGCGTCAACGGCGAACCGCTGGCTGCTGAATCCGTGGCGAACAGGCTCGCTTCGCTGCAAATGGAATATGGCGATTCCATTGAAATCGCCGCTTTGCCGGCGCTTGAAGCTCTTTGCGTTTTGTTTGGCTTGTCCGAATTCGAGCGAAACGTTTTGTTGATGTGCGCCGGAATGGAATTGCAAGCGTCTTTTGCCAAGGTTTGCGCTGAAGCTCAGGGAAATGCGCAAACGCCTTATCCGACTTTCGGGCTGGCGTTGGCGGCCTTCCCTGAAGCGCATTGGAGTGCGCTGGCTCCGAACGCGCCGTTGCGTTACTGGCGCTTGGTCGAATTTGCGTCCTCTGCCGGTTTGGCCAGCGCGCCGTTGACCACTCGCCCGTTGCGCATTGACGAACGAATTTTGCATTGCCTGTGCGGCATTTCGCATCTGGATGAACGATTGTCGAATTCGTTCAAACCGATTTCGTCCGCCGAAACTTTGGCAGAGTCATTGGCAAAAGCGGACAAGGAAATCGCCTTGCGCGCGGCGTCGGTCTGGTCGCAAAGCCCGCGACATTCATTGCCCGCGATTGTTTTTTGGGGTTCGGCAACGCGGTCTGCGCGCGACGTGGCGCTTTACGCCAGCGAAAAACTCGACCTGAAGCTTTACGAATTTTCGCCTCATCGTTTGCCGTCGAATCTCGCGGAGCTTGAAACCTTCATCAGCCTGTGCGAACGCGAATCGGCGCTCAGCCGCATTGCGCTGCTCGTCGAAATCGAAACCGAACCGGACGAATCGCGCGTTTCGGCGCCGTTGAAAGAGTTTCTGGAACAAACGCGCTGCCCAATCTTTGTCATCAGCCGCGAACGAAGAGGTTTCGGTTCGCGTCATTCGGTGTGCTTTGAACTGCACACGCCCCCCACGCAACAGCAACGCGAGCTTTGGCAAATGGTGTTGGCCGAACACCCGGCGTTGTCTGACAGCCAGCTTGACGCCCTGACGTCGCAATTCAACCTGACTCCGGCGGAAATCATTTCCATTGCTGGCCAAACGGCGCTCCAAACGGAAGAAACTGATAGGTTCGCCAAACTCTGGGACGCCTGCCGCCAGCATACACGCGGGCGACTGGAAACGTTGGCCCAACGTATTGAACCTGCTGCTTCGTGGGGCGATCTGATTTTGCCCGCCGCGCAGAAAGAAACGCTTCGCGCCATCGTTACGCACGTTCGCCAACGCGCAAAGGTTTATGAACAGTGGGGCTTCGCAGGCAAAGGCTCGCGCGGACTTGGAATCAGCGCATTGTTCGCCGGCGCCAGCGGCACGGGCAAAACGATGGCTGCCGAAGTGTTGGCGCGCGAACTCCGCCTGGATTTGTATCGCATAGATTTGTCCGCCGTCGTCAGCAAATACATCGGCGAAACGGAAAAGAACCTGCGGCAATTGTTCGACGCGGCGGAATCGGGCGGCGCAGTTCTGCTGTTTGATGAAGCCGACGCCCTGTTCGGCAAACGCAGCGAAGTCAAAGACAGTCATGACCGTTACGCCAACATCGAAGTCAGTTACTTGCTGCAACG
>JAEUQP010000707.1 GCA_016789645.1 Acidobacteriota bacterium
CCTTGCCGTTGGCCAGTAGCGTTGCGCTATGGCCAAGTCGAGCGGTTTTCAAACTGTCGGTCGTTTTCCATTTGTCTGCCAGCGGATCGTAAATTTCCGCCGACGTCAGCGGTTTGAAAGGTGTGACGTATCCACCGGTGACCAGCAAGTCTCCGTTGGTTAGCAACGTTGCGGTATGAGCGACGCGCGCTTGAAAGAGTTTGGTCGCTGTTGGTTTCCAGGTTCCGGTTGTCGGGTCGTAATACTCCGCCGTGTCGAGAATGGTTGAGGAATCGCTTTCACCGCCAACGGCCAGCACGCTCCCGTTGCGCGAATTTCCAGCGGCATTCGAGGCATAAGACAGCAATGTTGCCGTTGCGCGAAACCGCGATTTGCTCATGGAGCCGGTCACCGTCCAGCTTTGTGTGGCAGGATCAAAAAGTTCCGCCGTTGCCAAAAGCCCGTTCGCATTTTTACCGCCTCCAACCAATACCTTGCCGTTTTGCAGCAGGGCCGCGAAATGGCCTTTGCGAGCGGTTTTCATTCCAGCGATCTCCGTCCATTGACCGGTGGCTGGTGCGTACAGGTAAGCGGAACTTGTTGCCGAATTGTCTGCGCCATTTGCGCTACCGCCCGCAACCAGCACTTGTCCGTTTGGCAACAGAGTTGACGTGTGCAGTACGCGCACATCCGGCAAAGGCTTCGTGGCAAATTGAACGCCAGCAGGGTTCACGGCAGGCTGGCGTAATTCATGAGCCGATTGCTGACGACCGACGACCAGCGTCCCGGCTAACAGCAACAGAACCAGCAAGGTCCGGCTCCATGAGGAAAAACGATTGAACGACATGACGCCTCCAGATGGTTTCGGAAGCCGCAAGCAAAGGCTTGCACTCCCATCAAAACTCAAACTTCAAACTGAATTGCACGCGCAAGCCGGGCGTGACGGTGCTGACGGCTTTGCCGAAACCGGGGGCTTCCAGCAATCGCACGGGAATTCCGTAATTCGCACGATTGAACAAATTGAAGAAATCGGCGCGCAGAACGATTTTTCGACTGCCGGAAAAGATGAATGCTTTGCTGACCGCCAGATCGAACTCAAACAGTCCGCCCGCGCGAAACGTGTTGCGCCCGATTTGGCCGTCGCGTCCGGCTGCTGCCAGCAGAGACGTGGCGTTGGATGTTTGCACGGTGATCGGTTGACGTCCGTCGTTGTTGAGGCGCAAGCCATCAGTCGAGTTCAATCGGTCAGTCAGGTTGCCGTCCAGATTGACGTCATAAACCGAATTTACGGTGAACGGCTGCCCGGATTGCACGCGGCCAATCGCCGCCACTTGCAAACCGTTTAACAGCCAGCCCATCGAAGACAGTTTGTCCTTGAGTTCGCTGGGGCTGTAAATCGCAGCAAAGGTTCCGCGATGGCGAATATCGAAATTCGCCGCGCCGCGTTCAACGTCGAGCTTGGTGCTGTTTTGCGGCAGCGAAGAAGCTCCGGCCAGGTCAAACGCCTCTGACACATCATCGCGTGCGTTCGAGAACACATACGAAGCTTGAAGCTGAAGCGATTGGCGCAATCGGCTTCGCAGTTCCACCTGCAAGGAATCGAACAACGATCTGCCATTGGTTTCAAAGATGTTCACTGCGCCAATGTCTGAAACCGGTCTGCCGGGACAGAGGCGTTGTTGTTCCAGAGAATTGCCACCGCCGGTATCCGTAGGAATCGGGTTAACTGAAGGAATACAGATGCGACCGAAAACACGCGGTTCGATGCCAACCACCGCAAAGCGCGTAGGCAAAATGTTCGTTGCCGAACCCAGATTGGGCGTTGTGAATCGCAAAAGATTTCTGCCGCTCGTGCCAACGTACGCGAATGACACGGTGACTTCGCGGCTGAGTTGTTGTTCAAAAGCGAAGCTGTAATGAATTGCGTTCGGCAGATTCAAACGCTCCGAAGGCAACGTCAGTCCAAACGCAGGCGGGAAGTTTTGATTCAGCAATTGAATCAAATTGGTGTTGAGCGGCAGGTTCAATTGATTGAGGCCTCTGACCAGCGGAACGCCTTGCAGGCTGGTCGTTGCCGGATTGACGTACCGCAATCGCACGTCATCGGTTTGCGCAAACAGGCCGCCGAAATTCAGCGGCAAAAACGTCGGATACACGTTGCGCGATTGGCTGGCGACCGCGCCCAAAATCTGGTCGAAAAACATGCCGGCTCCGACGCGAAAAACTGTTGTTCGGTCTTTGCCAAACCAGCGTGGTGAAAATGCCAGGCTGACGCGCGGCGCAAAGTTATTGTGATCCGGTTGATACAGGTTCGTGCGGTTGCCGATGAAGGTTCGCAAGCCAGGCAGCAGGGCAAGCGCCGGATCCGTGAATGTTTGTTCGATGCGGTCGTTCGTTTCGTGCGGTGTCGTGTTGGTTTCGTAGCGCAGGCCAAGCGCCAGACTCAAGTTCGGCAAAATTCGCCAATCGTTCTGCACAAAAAAGTTCAACTGATAAAACCGCAAGCTCAAGTCTGCCGCCGAAGCCACTGGCGCAGCGCCGGTGTTGGTTAACGTCAAAAAGAAATTGCTCGGCGCTCCGGTCGAAGCCAAATCTTCAGGCTTGAAAAAGTTGCTGCTCAGCAGTGCTGGCGCTCCGTTAAAGGTAACGAAGGGGCGGGACGTTCTTGGCAAATTGCTGTTAAGTTCCGAGCGGCGAACATCCAACCCGAACGCCAAATTGTGATTGCCAACGCGCGCGGTCAGCACATCAGCCAATTGATACGTGTTGTTCACGCGGCTTTGCGGAAAGTTGTAAACGTCCACGCCCAGCGGACTGAACCCGGCAATCAACACCTGGCCAATCGGCCCCAGATCGGTTTCGGTATGAACCGGCGTGTTGTTGAAAATCGTTCGTTGATAGGTGATTGGCGTTTGCGATGCCGTGCCGGGAAGCGTCTGATTGGTTGTCGAAGTTCGGTTCAGCAAAAACGGCTCATTCGGAAATCGGTCACTCGGCAACAGGCAATCGTTTGAAAACGCGCTGTCGGTTGCCACGCAGGGACGAACTTCACGAAACAACAGCCGCGTCCGGCCATACGACGCGCGAACCTGATTGAACACGCGGTCACTCAATTGACTGTTGAAAAAGAGCGACACGTTCTGTGAACGCACTTCCGGACGCAAGGTCGAAAAAATCGCCTCGCCGGTTTTGGAAATTTCGCGCCAATCGTCGGTGACGTTGTATCGTCCCGTCAGGCTTTGCGCGCGATTGCCAAGTTTGAAGTTGTGATCCAGTTTGACCGATCCCACCACGCCGCGCGCGCTGGCGGGCAGCACTTGCGTGTAGGTATTCGCGCCATAAATTCCGCCGGGATTGTTGGCAAACGGGAACAGGCTGAAAAACGCATCGCCGCCCGGACTGGTTGGGCGCGAGCGAACCGCTGTGCCGGGCAAAAACGGATTGTTGCTGACACCCGTTGCGCCAGAACCAAAAATGCCTCGTTGTTCAACAGTAGGCACGGCGAAGTTTTCTTCTTTGGTGGCGTTGATGCGCTGCGCTTCGAGCGAGAAAAAGTAAAACGTCTTTTCGCGGCGGATCGGGCCGCCAAGTGTTGCACCGAATTTGGCCAGTGTGAACGAATCTTCTCCGCCACTGTGATTACGAACCAGCAGCGGCTGACCATCCATCAACGCACCGTTGCCGCTGGCGGCTGAAACGCGAATCAGGTTATTGCCATTGGTGGAATCGAAGACGTTGCGTGCATTCAATTGGCTGGAATTGAAAAAGCTATACAGGTTGCCGTGAATTTGATTACCACCGGATTTGGAAACCGCGTTGACCACGGCTCCGAAGTT
>JAEUQP010000708.1 GCA_016789645.1 Acidobacteriota bacterium
GGGGCAACGAGATACCAGGTGGTTAATTCCACTGACGGTGTCAGCGGTTACCAGGGTGAGGAAGGTAACCGCACTTATCAGGCGCTGACGGGCAATCCCACGACTGTCAGCGCCTATTTCTTTTTCCAGCCAAAGTTTTCATCTCAAACTTTCTCTTCCGCTACTCCTGAAAATCCTGCCCAAGTTCATTCGGGTGATTCTTCGCCAAACACATCCAGCAAAGACATTTGATTGACGTGCTTACTGGGCTTTTTCAGATGCTTGGCGAATTTCGGTTTGCCGGTCACATCCAGTTCGTTTTGTTCCAGATTGGTCAGGATTTCGCGGGC
Source organism: Acidobacteriota bacterium (assembly GCA_016789645.1). Lineage (GTDB taxonomy): Bacteria > Acidobacteriota > Blastocatellia > RBC074 > RBC074 > RBC074. Next base: position 330 of record JAEUQP010000708.1, read on the forward strand.
GCGTTCGACGACGGTTTTCGGCAACCCGGCCAACCGAGCGACTTCGATGCCGTAACTTTTGCTGGCTGCGCCTTCGACGACTTTTCGCAAGAAGACGATTTCACCTTTGGATTCCGAAACGGCGACCTGGTAATTGCGAACTCCGGGGCGAAGTTTCGCCAGCTCCGTCATTTCGTGGTAGTGCGTGGCGAACAGAGCTTTGGCGGAATGGCGTTCGTGATCGTGCAGGTATTCAGCGATCGCCCACGCCAACGACAATCCGTCAAACGTCGCTGTGCCGCGCCCGACTTCATCCAGCAAGACCAAACTGCGCGGTGTGGCTGTGTTCAGGATGTTGGAGGTTTCGATCATCTCCACCATGAATGTCGAACGCCCGCGAGCCAGATTGTCCGATGCACCAACGCGAGTGAAGATGCGATCCACCAGCGCGATCTTCGCCGAAGTTGCCGGAACGAAACTTCCCATCTGTGCCATCACTACAATCAAGGCAGCTTGTTTTAGAAACACGGACTTACCACCCATGTTCGGGCCAGTGATGATCAGCAATCGGTCAGTCGTGTTGTTGACGCACAGGTCGTTGGGCACAAAGCGTTCGCCCAGAGTTTCGATCACCGGATGTCGCCCGGCGCGAATTTCGATTTCGTCGCCTTCGTGCAGTTGCGGGCGAACGTAATTTCGCTGCGCGGCGACTTCGGCCAGACTGCTGAGCACATCCAACGTCGCCACCGCGCGCGCCACGCCCTGAATGCGTTTGACTTCGTGAGCGACCCGGCGACGAACGTCTGTGAACAATTCGATTTCAAGCTCGAGGATTCTTTCTTCTGCGCCGAGCACTTTCGCTTCGTATTCTTTCAACTCCGGCGTCGTGAATCGTTCGGCGTTGACCAGCGTTTGCTTGCGTTCGTAATCAGCCGGAACTTTGTCTTTGTTGGCGTGACTGATTTCAATGAAATAGCCGAAGACGTTGTTGAACTTCACCTTCAGCGTGGAAATGTTTGTGCGTCCGCGTTCGCGCGCTTCGATGGCAGCGATGTAGCTTTTGCCGCTGTGCGCCAGATTGCGCAGTTCGTCGAGTTCGGGATGAAACCCATCGCGAATCATTCCGGCTTCATTGACGCCGGCGGGCGGTTCGTCGGCGATGGCTTCGGCGATCAGTGAACGAATGTCCGCCAGTTCATCCATGCTTTCGGCCAGAACCTCCAAGAGGGAAGAGCGGCTGTCCGCCAATGTTTGCCGCAAACGCGGAATGATTTCGAGCGATTGGCGCAACGCGATCAGGTCGCGGGCATTGGCTCTGCCGAGCGTGACTTTGCCACAGAGCCGTTCCAGGTCGGACATTGGCTCAAGTTGTCGCCGCAGTTGATCGCGTTTGATCGTCGAGGTTTTTAACTCCTCCACGGCATCCAACCGCGCTTCGATTTCGCCGAGCTTGACCGAAGGCCGCAAAATCCATTGCCGCAACAACCGCGCCCCCATCCCGGTTTGCGTTTGGTCCAACACGCCAACCAGACTGTGCGCGACAATTCCATCGCTGGCCGTCGTTAATTCCAGATTGGAAACTGTCGTTGCGTCCAGCACCAGAAATTCGCTTGGCTCGAAGTACGTGATTTCACTCAGATGAGCCGCCTGCGCTTTTTGAGTTTCGTTGATGTAATGCGTTGCTCCACCAGCGGCGCAGACTGCCAAATCGCGACCGTTCAGCCCGAATCCATCCAACGAAGTCACTCCGAGTTGAATCCGCAATAAGGAATCTGCGTGGTCAAATCCAAACTGCCAATCATCCAGCGGAGTCAGTGCCACATTTTTGAATGCGTAAGGCTCTGATTCTGATAACGAGCCGACCTTTGGTGATTCACCATTTGTCGGAAAGGCTGAATCCGGACTTGATTGAAACCCTGAGGCTGATAACGGCTCAGCGTTTTGTGAGGTAACCGCTTCTGAGCTGAGAGGAAGTGGTTTTCCTTGATCTTTCTTCTGACCAAATAATAAAGATAGGGAATTGGGATAAATGACTTCACGGGGAGAAAAAATCTCTATCTGTTCCAAAACCTTTTGCCAGGCTGATTCACCTTCAAACTGCGTCGCTAAAAATTCTCCGGTTGAAAGGTCCAACAGTGCGACGCCCATTCCTTGTCCCGAACCACAGATTGAAGCCAAGTAGCTGTTTTGCTTGGCTTCAAGTAGCTGGCTCTCAAGAGCCGTTCCGGGCGTAACCACCCGCACAACTTCGCGTTTGACCAGTTTGGTTGTGGATTTGGGATCTTCGGTTTGTTCGCAGATGGCAATGCGAAAGCCTTTCTTGACCAGTTTGGCAATGTAGCCAGTTACGGCATGATGTGGAATGCCGCACATCGGAATCGGGACTCCGCGTTCTTTGTGCCGGGCGGTCAACGTGATTTCCATTTCACGGGCGCCAATGATTGCGTCATCAAAAAACAGTTCGTAAAAGTCTCCCATGCGAAAAAAAAGCAGCGTGCCCGGATACTGTTTTTTGATTTCATAAAACTGGCGCAGCATAGGCGTAAGCTGCCCGGCGGTTTTGTCAGAAGACATTTGGTCGTGCCTTTCAAAAAAAGATGCGTTGAGCGGTTCGGAACGGACTGAGTGTCACTTGTTAGCCCGTAATTGGAAGATATAATTCGCGCTCAATTTATGTCAAACCTCGAAACCCTTCACACAACTTCGCCCCTGGTTTTGGCTGTGGATACCTCCTCTGCATCAGCCGGCTTCGCGTTAGCGCGCGGCGAAACCTTGCTTGCCAAAATCAAAAGCGATTCATCGGTGCCACATTCGCGGGCTTTTTTCCTTCAAACCACTGAGCTGTTTAATTCTGCTGGGGTGAGTTTGAACGACGTTCAGCTTTTTGCTGCTGCTACAGGGCCAGGAAGTTTTACCGGTCTTCGAGTCGGGTTGGCTGCGCTCAAAGGGCTGGCTCATGCGCTTGGGAAACCGCTCTTGGGAATCAATTCGTTTGATGCCGTGGCGCTGTCAGCGAAGCTTGTCGGTGAAGTGGCGGTGTTGATCGAAGCTGGCCGCCATGAATTGTATTTAGGGCTTCGTCGCGTGACAGACAATGGTTGGGTTGAATCAACCGGTGAAGATTTTGTTGGCCCAGCCGAAACCCTTCTGAAGGCGATTCCGGTCGGACAAATTGTGACTGGCGCTGTTGCAGACTCGATTCTTGCTTTACGGCCTGATCTGCATTTTCAACCAGCACAATCAATGCTTGCTGAAGAAATTGCCTCGTATGCACCCAAGCTTTTGGCAATGAGCGCAACCGCTTCTTTGAGGCCGCATTATGTTCGGGCTTCGGATGCTGAGATCAAAAGAAAGGCGTGACCTGCTTGGAGATTCATCTGGTAGCCATGCAGCCGGGCTTGGTTCCGGCGGTGATTTCATTGGAGCGACAATGCGGCTTAAGCTCTCGCAACGAAGAAAGTTATCAGGGCTTGCTGCAAAATCCTGATTCTGTGTTGCTCGTTGCGCTTGATGAATGCAAGCAAGTCGTCGCGGTGTTTTCCGGATGGCTTGTCGCAGGAGAGCTTGAAATTGACAACATCGCCGTTCTGCCAACCTTTCGCCATCGGGGAATTGCTTCAACACTGTTGGCGAAGGCTCTTGAAAGCGCCCGAGAAAAAGGAGCACATCGGGCAACATTGGAAGTTCGATTGAACAATCGAACGGCTTGCGTTTTATATGAAAAGTTTGGGTTTACGGTCGTTGGGCGGCGAAAAAATTACTATCACAATCCGTCGGATGACGCCTTGATAATGGCCCTGGAATTTCAGCCGAAAATCTCCTTTGGCACGGAGAAACTGTCTTGAAGCCACTCTGGCTTTGTATTACTATCCCGACCAGTTAAGCAAAAACCGGTAAACAACTTACCACAACACAGGCAACTCTATCTTCTAAGGAGGAAAAGCCAATGAGCATTCCAGCAAGTGAGGCAGCTTTGAAGGACTTTCTGTTTAATCACGATGAAAAATATCGCGAACTCGCCAATGAGCACCATAAATATGATGCTCGATTGAGCGAACTCATATCCCTTTCGCATCCGAGTGAAGATGAGCAAATCGAAGAAGCCATTTTGAAAAAGAAAAAGCTCCTCTTGAAAGACCAAATGGAGATGATTGCAAAAAGCTATAAGGCTAGCGCAACATCGCATTGATAACGTAACGCTACTCAGTCAATACGAATATTCAGAGGAAGAAGACGGGGACGCAAGATTGTGTTCCCGTTTTCTTTTGCCGTTTGGCCTGATAATCTCTGGGTTCGGCAAACAATCTCAAAATTTATCTTCACTTTTCAGGAGCCAGACTTTGCTTCGAGACGCATATCTGTTCATTGTTCCGCTTGGAATTTCGGGACTCACGTTTTTGCTGTTGGGCTGGACGATCGCGCCCCCGTTTTTATGGGGGGCCGGGATTTTGTTGTTTCTGGCCGCATTTGTCGCGTTTTTCTTTCGTGATCCGGAGCGGGAAGTTTCCGCCGACGAAAAAACGATCGTTTCACCGGCTGACGGATTGGTGGTCGTCGTCAAGCCGGTTGATCCGCAGAATGCTCAAGCGGGAACGCTGATCAGTATTTTTCTGTCGATTTTCGATGTTCACGTCAACCGCTCGCCGATGGCTGGAACGATTACGAGTTACGAATACAAGCCGGGGAAATTCCTGGTGGCGACCAAGGAACGAGCTTCTGTTGAAAATGAGCAAACCATTGTTACCGTCGAAAATCGGTACGCCAAGATCGTGTTCAAACAAATTGCCGGACTGATTGCTCGTCGCATTGTGTTCTGGAAACAAACGGGTGACCAGATCAAACGTGGCGAACGTATCGGATACATCAAGTTCGGCTCGCGTATGGATGTCATTCTGCCGCCGCAAGTGACTGTGCTGGTCAAAAAAGGCCAGCGCGCCAAGGGCGGCGTTACCATTTTGGGAAAGGTCTCCGAATGAGCGACTTCAGTGAAGAACTTCTAGTCAATCCGCCTCGGCGCGGCATCAAAAAAGGCATTTACATCATTCCGAGCGCCTTCACGATTGGCAATATTTTGTGCGGGTTTTATGCCGTCATCAATTCAGCTCTGGCGTATCAACTGCTGAATCAGCCGAATGGTTTGGCCAAGGCGACCCAACTGTTCGATAGCGCCGCGCGCGCGATCGGCATCGCGTTTTTGCTGGATGGGTTGGACGGCAGAATTGCTCGAATGACCAAAGCGACCAGCGATTTTGGCGTCGAACTCGACAGTATCGCCGATGTGTTGACGTTCGGAATTGCCCCGGCCTTTATGGCCTACACTTGGGGCTACGGTTCCACGCCGGGCTTGGAGCGCGTCGCCTGGGGCGTTTCATTCTTCTTTTTGATTTGCGGAGCGTTGCGGCTTGCTCGCTTCAACGTGATGGCCAGAGCGCCTCGGTTTGTTGAAAGCGGCAAATCTCCCAAACTCGACAAAAAATATTTTGTCGGATTGCCCATTCCGGCAGCAGCCACCATGCTGGCGGCGGTCATTCATTTTGTGCCTCGCCCGTTGCCAACGTTGAATTCGGAAAAACTCCATCTTTATAGCTGGGCATTGATTATTGGCATGTCGGCGTTGGCGGTGTTGATGGTCAGCACATTTCGCTACACCAGCTTCAAAAATATCGGCCCGAAAAGCAATAAACCATTTATTACCTTGCCGTTGCTGTCATTGTTGGTGGCTGGCATCTGGTTTTATTCGCAATGGGTGTTGCTGATTCTGGCGACGATTTACATTTCGCACGGGCCTTTGATCAAGCTATGGAATTTGTTGAGCCGTCCGTTTCGGCGTCAGTCCGATGAGTCGTCCGAACCTGTGCCCGCCGAGCAAAAAAACTAAATTCAATTGAGGAGCGATTCTGTGTCCAAAGGCTTCGAAACCGTCATCATTCTGGATTTCGGTTCGCAATACACCCAATTAATTGCCCGCCGAATTCGCGAGGTTGGCGTTTACTGTGAAATTCATCCTTTCAATACTTCGGTCGAACATCTTCACCAATTGAACCCCAAGGGCATAGTGCTTTCGGGCGGCCCCAGTTCTGTTTATGAAGACGGCGCGCCGCATTGTTCGCCGGACATTCTGAATCTAGGCGTGCCGGTGTTGGGCATTTGTTATGGCGTACAGTTGCTGAGCTATTTTCTTGGCGGCAATGTGGAATCTTCTTCCCGTCGTGAATATGGCGCAGCGCAGGTCAGGCAGTTGCGTGAAAGCAGGCTTCTGGCCGGTTTGCCTGCGGAATTTCAAGCCTGGATGAGTCACGGCGATCACGTCACCTTGCCACCCGCTGGATTTGAAGTCATTGCTCAAACCGACAACGCCCTTGGGGCAATCGAAGACAACTCGCGGCGGCTTTACGGATTGCAATTTCACCCCGAAGTGGCTCACACGCCGAATGGCAAGCAGGTACTAGAAAATTTTGTGCGAACCATTTGCGAGTGTCACGCCGATTGGACTCCCGCCTCGTTTGCGCAATCGGCCATCGAACGAATCCGCGAACAAGTTGGTGACGGTCATGTCATTTGTGGACTTTCGGGGGGAGTAGATTCGTCGGTCGCCGCGGCCCTGGTTGCTCGTGCAATTGGCGACCGTCTGACCTGTATTTTTGTGGATAATGGGTTGTTGCGAAAAAACGAATTTGAGAAGGTTCTCGATGCCTTCCGCAATTACGGCGAGCTCAAAGTTTGCGGAGTTGGTGCCGGCGAACGATTTTTGACGGCGTTGAAAGATGTCGCCGACCCTGAACGCAAACGTAAAATCATCGGTTACGAATTCATCGAAGTGTTTCAGGAAGAAGCTGCCAAGCTCGGCCAGGTGGATTTTCTGGTTCAGGGGACGCTTTACCCTGATGTGATCGAATCGGTTTCCGTGAAAGGCCCTTCGGCGGTGATTAAGAGCCACCATAACGTTGGTGGCCTGCCAGAAAAGATGAAGCTTAAGCTGGTTGAGCCTTTGCGCGAGCTTTTTAAGGACGAAGTTCGGGCCGTCGGCAGAGAATTGGGGCTGCCGGAAATGCTAGTTAACCGCCAACCGTTTCCCGGACCCGGATTGGCCGTCCGCATTTTGGGACCAGTGGATGAAAACCGCGTCCGTCTACTCCAAGAGGCTGATAACGTAGTGATGGAAGAGATTAAACGATCAGGGCTGTACGATAAGCTGTGGCAAGCTTTCGCAGTTCTTCTTCCCATTCAAACTGTTGGGGTTATGGGAGATTACAGAACTTATGAAAATGCCGTAGCGATTCGCGCTGTTGAAAGCTCTGATGGAATGACCGCTGATTGGGCGAAACTGCCTTACGATGTTCTGGAAAATATCAGCCGCCGTATTGTCAGCGAAGTGCGCGGGATCAACCGGGTCGTTTATGACATCAGCTCCAAACCACCAAGCACCATTGAGTGGGAATAAGCAGTGGATTACTTAAGCCTCTTAAGCATAAACAATCTTATTTTTTATGATAAGCATTCGACTAGCTCAGGGTTAAGCATTGAAAGAGTTAAGCTTAAGGACGATTAAAGCAGCGATAAGCAGGTTTAAGCGGCGGATTAATCGAAAATTTTTTCGGCTTAAAACAAATATGGACAAGCAGTTTGTACATTTGCATTTGCACACGGATTACAGCCTTCTGGATGGTGCGATCAAGATCGGTCCGTTGGCCAAACGGCTTGCGGAATTGAAAATGCCCGCAGCCGCGATTACAGACCACGGTAATTTGTACGGCTCGCTGGCGTTTTACAACAAGCTGAAAGCCGAGGGAGTGAAGCCGATTATTGGGATCGAGGCTTACATTGCTCGCGGCAGTCGTCATGAAAAAGGAGCCGGAAATCTTCAGCCTGGTGACAAAGCCACCAATCATATTGTTTTGTTAGCCAAAGACCTGGCTGGGTATCACAACCTCGTCAAGCTCTCTTCTTATTCGTACACCGAAGGTTTCTGGCGAAAACCGCGCATTGACAAAGAGTTACTGGCTCAGCATAGCGAAGGTTTGATCGGCCTTTCGGCTTGCATCAGTGGAGTGCCGCCGTACCTGTTGCTGCGCGACAAATTCGAAGAAGCCGCTCAAGAAGCGCTGGAATTTCAGGACATCTTTGGAAAAGGGAATTATTACCTGGAAATTCAGGAGCACGGTCTTGATGCTCAGCGGCGAGTTCGCAAACCGATGGTTGAGCTTTCCAAAAAGACTGGCGTGCCGATTGTGGCCACTAACGATTCGCATTACTTGATGCCGGACGATGTGAAAGCTCACGAGATGTTGCTCTGCATCGGGCGCGGTAAAGCCTACGATCCAAAATTTCTGACTTATGGCGCTCCGGGTTTTTACGTGAAAAGCGCCGAAGAGATGTGGCAGGTTTTCGGCGAAGAGCCTGATCTGTTGCTTCGAACGCTGGAAATTGCCGAAAAATGCGACCTGACTTTTCCGAAGACGATTGACCAGGTTCCCGTCTATCCTGTTCCTGAAGGTCACACAATTGACAGCTATTTTGAAAAAGTGACTTGGGATGGGTTCGAAGAGCGGCTGAAAGAAATCTGGGCGCCGCTCCAGACTTCAGGCGATCTGCGCCATTCGATGGAAAAGTACAAAGACCGGCTTGCACACGAAATCGCCACCATCAAACGGATGGGTTATTCAGGGTATTTTTTGATCGTTTGGGATTTTATTCGTTACGCCAAGCGAAAGGGAATTCCTGTCGGCCCGGGGCGTGGTTCGGCAGCAGGAAGCCTTGTTGCGTATTGCCTGAAAATCACCGACGTTGACCCGATTCAGTATGAATTGCTCTTCGAGCGATTCTTGAATCCTGAACGCGTAACTATGCCAGACATTGACGTTGACTTCTGTGTTCGTGGTCGTGGGGAAGTCATCAACTACGTCAGCGATCTGTATGGGCGACAGAATGTTTGCCAAATCATCACCTTTGGAACGATGGCCTCCAAGGCTGTCATTAAAGATGTTGGCCGCGCAATGGGGACGGATGTCATCAGTTATGCCGAAGTTGAAAAAGTCGCCAAGATGATTCCGCCGCCTGTTCGAGGTCGTAACGTCTCCATTGAAGCGGCAATCGAACAGAATCCCGATCTAAAAAAAGCCATTGAAACGGACGAACGCATTGCTCAGTTGATTGACGTCGCCCGGAAACTGGAAGGGAACGCTCGACACTCTTCCGTTCACGCTGCCGGCGTGGTCATTTCGCCAAAACCGCTTCACGAATTGATTCCGGTTTGCACCGGTCAAAATGATGAATTGATTACGCAATTCGTTATGTCTGACCTGGAAAAAACCGGCATGTTGAAGATGGATTTTCTGGCTCTGACGACTTTGACCATCATTGAAGATTGTCTGAAAACCATCGAACAAGAAACTGGCGAACGACCGGATTTGGCGAATATTTCTCTGACCGATGAAGCTGCGCTGAAATTATTTGCCGACGGATTGCTCAATGCTGTTTTCCAGTTTGAAAGCTCCGGCATGGTCGAAATCTGTCGCAAGCTGAAGCCTGAAAGTCTGGAAGATTTGTCCGCGCTCAACGCCCTTTATCGTCCTGGCCCGCTGGATGGAGGAATGGTGGACGATTACATCGAACGCCGTCACGGTCGCCGAAAAGTGACTTACATTGTTCCCCAGATGAAGGACATTCTGGAAAACACCTACGGCATTTTGGTGTATCAGGAACAGATCATGCAGTTGGCGCAACAGCTTGCGGGTTATTCATTGGGCGAAGCCGACTTGATGCGCCGTGCGATGGGAAAAAAGAAAAAGGAAGAAATGGCGCTCCATGAAGAGAAATTCGTCAAAGGAGCAGTCGAGCGAGGTATTCCTGAAGAAAAGGCTTCCAGAATTTTTTCGTTGATGGCGCAGTTTGCCGATTACGGATTCAATCGTTCCCATTCATTTGCGTATGCCTATCTGGCTTATCAGACGGCATACCTTAAAGCACATTATCCGACTCATTTTTACGCCGCGGTCTTATCCAACGAACTTTCCAACGCTGATAAGCTCAGCCGTTATATTGCTGAGATGAAAACCTTTGGAATCAGTCTGCTGGCGCCGGACGTGAATTCCAGTAATGAAGGATTTACTCCTGTGGGCAAAGCGATTCGCTTTGGCTTGGCGGCAATCAAAGGGTTGGGATCGTCTGCGGTGCAGTTGATTATCGCTGCACGGCAGGAAGGCGGAAATTTCAAATCGCTTTTCGATTTTGCCGAGCGCGTGGACCAGCGAGCCGTCAACAAGCGTGTGCTGGAATCGCTGGTCAAATCCGGAGCCTTTGATTTTTACTCAACCAACCGAGCAGCGTTGTTGGCGCTGGTGGATAAAGCCATTGAATCGGGAGCGAAAGCGCAGCGCGATAAATTGTCTGGCCAGACCGACTTGTTCGCCAGTTTGCTGCCCGCCGGCGATGAGTCCAATGTTGAACCGTCATTGCCGAATGTAAAACCCTGGTCTCGAAAGGAACTGCTGGCTCTTGAAAAAGAAGCTTTGGGATTTTATGCGAGCGGTCATCCGTTGGAAGATTACGCAGATTCCATTCGCTCCATGGCGAAGGCTGATAGCGGTAACATCGCAGAATTTTCGCACGGTGAGATCGTTTCGATGGGCGGGATCGTTTTGGACACGGCAGTCAAAACAACTAAAAAAGGTGACCGTTTCGCTCTGTTCAGGCTGGAAGATCAATTTGGATCAGTCAAAATTGTTTGTTGGCCAGAGCAGTTCAACAAATACAAAACCCTGATTCAAAATGACGAAGTATTGTTGGTGAAAGGGAAATTGGAGCTTAACGACGAATCAGACGCTTCGATCATTGTGCAGGAGATCATTCAATTGGAAAGCGCGAAAGCCAAGGCGGCGAGAGGCATGGTGATCCGAATGAAAGAGGCTTCTACCCATTCCGGCAATCTGCAAAAGCTGAATGATTTGGTCGGAGCGAACTCCGGCACTGCACAGCTTTTTTTCGACATCACTCTTGAAAACGGATGCATTGCCAGGCTTCGCCCAAATCAGTTTTTCAGAATTGCTGCAACGAATACGCTGATCGAAGAAATTGAAAAAATTGATCCCAGCTGGAAAGTGGAATTGATGATGAACGAATTTCCGGCTGAACTGTAAGAGTACTACAAGATAAGGAACGACAACAAAATTATGAGTCAAACTCAACTGCAAACAACGGAAGCGATTGATCGCGTGAAATTGGCGAGGCACGACAAACGTCCTTATGCGCTGGATTTCATCGAACGACTGTTTACGGATTTTGTCGAAATTCACGGTGATCGGAAATATGGCGATGATCCGGCGATTGTGGCTGGGTTAGCCAATTTTCGTGGCCAGCCTGTTGCGATTGTTGCTCACCAAAAAGGTAGAGACCTGAAGGAGCGGCAGGTACGCAATTTCGGGATGCCGAAACCGGATGGCTATCGCAAAGCGATGCGCGTGATGCAGATTGCGGAAAAATTCAACCGGCCAATCTTTACTTTGATTGATACGCCGGGCGCTTATCCGGGAATTGATGCCGAAGAACGTGGGCAAGCCGAAGCGATTGCTTTCAACCTGAGAGAAATGGCACGGCTCAAGGTTCCCATCATTGTCACCGTGACTGGGGAAGGTGGTTCTGGTGGGGCGTTGGCGATTGGAGTTGGCGATGTTGTCAGCATGATGGAAAACGCTGTGTATTCTGTGATTACTCCCGAAGGCTGTGCCGCAATTTTATGGAAGGATGCCAAGATGGCTCCGCAAGCAGCAGAAAGTATGAAGATGACTGCCAGGCATTTGCACGAAGCTGGATTGATTGATTTTGTCGTTCCGGAGCCAGAGGGTGGCGCTCATGAAGATTGGGATACTGCTGCGCAAATTCTGGGAGATCACCTGGAAACAGTGCTCAAACAGGTTTCTGAATTGTCGTTAAACGATCGTCTGGAAAGGCGGTATGAGAAGTTTCGTCTGATGGGAGCGATTGAGGAATAAGTCAAAACTCCAAGTCGGTGAGAACGGTTAGGGGAAATGTCGGCGCGCCGACATTTCCCCTAACTTATTTATTTAGAATGGGATTTCCCCATCGTCGCTAATTCCTGACGACGAATCGGGCGCTGATTTGGGACCTGAAGATGCCGGTGATCCTGAGAATGAGGAATCGTCTCCTCTTGGACCTAAAAACTGAACATCCGTCGCCCGGACGTCCAATGTCGTTCTGCGATTGCCGTCTTTGTCCGTGTATTCCTGCTGCGTCAATCTTCCTTCAACGTAAACCTGTCGGCCTTTTGACAGGTATTGATTGGCTGCCTCTGCCTGCTTGCCCCACACGTTAATTCTGAACCACGTTGTAATGTCTTGGGATTCCCCGGAACGATCTTTCTTTTTTTCAGTCGTTGCCACGGAAAAATTGCAAACAGCGGTTCCGTCGGGGAGGTATCTGATCTCCGGGTCTCTGCCAAGATAACCCACGATAACAATTTTATTGAACGAAGCCATTTTTCTCTCCTGTGATTAGTTTCAAGCTTGTTGATTGGATTGCTGACTCGCGCTTCTTGCTGATAAACTGTGAATCGAAACGGCAATAATCTCTAAAGTCAGGCTGTAGTACATACGAAACGCGGAAAGTATAATCTTTCCTCTTGATTGCGTAAACGCATTTCTAAAATCAGAATCTATGCTTCGATTCCTCAACATTGCAAATTTCGCCTTGATTGACAGTTTGCAGATCGAGTTTCAGCCAGGATTGAATGTTTTGAGTGGCGAAACGGGTTCTGGAAAATCCATCATCATTGACGCGTTGGGGCTTCTGCTCGGCGAACGTGGAACAGCCGAGATGATTCGTTCCGGGGAATCAAAAAGCTATGTCGAAGGGGTTTATGAATGCCAAGGAAATACCCCATTGATGAAGTTACTTACGGAGTCCGGCATCGAAGTCGCGGAAGATGACCTGATCATTCGTCGGGAAATTGCCGCCAATGGGCGCGGTCGTGTGTTCGTCAACAATCAGGTTGTTACATTGAGTCTGTTGAAAGCGATTCAACCCCACGTGGTGGATATTCACGGGCAAGGAGAACAGCAAAGCCTTCTTTCCACAGATACACACCTGAATGTGCTGGATGCATTTGCAGGAGCCAGTTCGCTACGCTCCAATGTTTCTCAAGCTTATGATGAGCTTTCCAGGTTGCTGAAAGAGCTGGAAGTGAATAGGCAAAGTGAGTCTGAACGGCTTAAAGCCCTGGATATGATTGAGTTTCAGCTTGGCGAAATTGATCAAGCAAATCTGACTGAATCTGAAGATACGGAATTGGAAGCTGAGCGCGCCAAGTTGGCGAATGCAGAGAAATTGACCACGTTGTGCGACGAAATTTATCAGCATGTTTACGAAGCTGAGGATTCTGCATTGGCGCGAATTTCTGCCGTACAGAGAAAATTGGGCGATTTAGCCAATCTTGATTCTGTTTTCCAGGCGCAACTTGATCAGCTCGCAAACGCCAAATATATTCTCGACGACATTTCGTTTGTCATCAGCGACTATTCACAAAGCATTCAACATTCGCCCGAACGATTGCAGTTCATTGAAGATCGTTTGGAAGAAATTCGTCGGCTGAAACGAAAATATGGCGGTTCGATCACGGAAATTCTTGCTGTGCGCGACAAACTGCTTGAACAAAAAAGCTCGCTACTGCATAGTGAAGAAACCGGAAAAATGCTGGAAAGTGAGTTGGCCAAAGCGCTTGAACGGTACCAAACAGTGGCCAATGACATCAGTGAGTTACGCCGACAAGGGGCAACAAAACTCGAAAAAGCAGTGGCCAAGGAATTGTCGGCTGTGGCGTTGGGGGCAGCCCAATTTTCAGTACGGTTTTCACGTCCAATCGGAAGTCCGGTCAGCGTCAAGCTGTCCGAATTGTTAGGGCTGAAGCTAGAAGACTTTGGCAGGTTTGGCAAAGAAACCGTTGAGTTTTATTTCACCGCCAACAAAGGCGAAGAGTTGAAACCGCTAAAATCGGTCGCTTCGGGCGGCGAATTATCCAGGTTGATGTTGGTTTTGAAAACTGTCACCGCCCCGACGCTTTTCCCTCGAACCCTGATTTTCGATGAAATTGACTCCGGCATTGGCGGACGAGTGGCTGAAGCAGTTGGACAGCGGCTGAAAAAGCTGGCCAAAACCAATCAGGTGTTGTGCATCACCCATCAATCGCAAATTGCTCGTTATGCCGACACTCATATGTTGGTTTCAAAAGAAGTTTCGGGAAATCGGACTGTGACCAGATTGACGACCTTGGACGAAGATGGGCGAATTGATGAGTTGGTTCGGATGATCGGTGGTTCGACTGCCACACTTGCCGCGCGCAAACACGCGCGTGAACTCTTGCAGATGCAATAAGTTGATTTTGTGACGACGAAATATGACCAAGAAGCTTTATCTAGAAACCCACGGTTGCCAAATGAATGTGCACGACAGCGAAAAAGCGTCGTATGCGCTGGCTGGCGCTGGGTATGAATTGACTTCAATCCCCACCGAAGCTGACCTGATTTTGCTAAACACCTGTATGGTCAGGGAAAAAGCGGCCCGGAAAGTGTATTCTCGAATCGGTGAATTGAAACGACAGCATGTAGAAAAATCCCCTTCAACCGGATTGCCAATTTTTGGCGTGATGGGCTGCGTGGCTCAAGCTGAAGCGGATCGTATGTTCGACCGCAACAAAGACATTCGCCTTGTTTTGGGCACTCAAGCTATCGGAAAACTCCCTGAACTGGTTTCTCAGCTCGAAGATGGATTCAGCCGAGCAATTGATATTCGATTGACGAAAAATGCGGAGTTTTTCGAGCTTGATGCCGATGTTCGCAAGACTGAGCACGTCGCCTTTATCACCATCACCGAAGGTTGTAACAAGTTTTGTTCGTTTTGCATTGTCCCGTTTACCCGCGGCAGAGAGCGTAGTCGCTCTGCTGATAAAATTGTCGCAGAAGCAAAAAGCCTGGCTGAACATGGTTTCAAGGAAGTCCATCTACTCGGACAAAACGTGAATAGTTACGGATTGAGCGGACTGTATCACGGCAATTCAGTTAACGAAGAAGCAGATGTATTAGGTGAGGTTACATTTGCTAAATTGTTGGAAAGAGTGGCAAAAGAAAGCGGTCTGCCTCGAATCAAGTTCACGACTTCCTATCCCAGAGACTTTGACGAGCAAATAGTTAAAGTAATTGATGAACATGAAAACCTTTGCGAATGGATTCACCTTCCTGCTCAATCGGGAAGCAATCGGATTTTGCGTGCAATGAGGCGTGGTTATACGCGAGAAGAATATCTGCATAAGATTGCTGCCATCAAAAATGCCAAAAAAGACCTGGCCATCACCGGCGATATGATTGTTGGCTTTCCAGGAGAAACCGAAGAAGATTTCAACGAAACCTTGAGCTTGGCGGCAGAGACGGAATATGACGGGCTGTATATTTTTAAGTATTCGCCACGTCCCAACACACCAGCGGCTGCTTACACCGATTCGATTCCTGAAGAAGTCAAAACCGAACGGTTCCTGAAATTACAAGAATTGCAAATGAGAATTCAGGCGCAACGATATGGCCGTTATGTCAACCGAACAGTTGAAGTGTTGGTTGAAGGAGAAAGCGCGCGTTCGCCAGAAGATTGCTTTGGTCATACCCGATGCAACAAAGTCGTGAATTTTCCGGCTCCAAAACATCTGATCGGAAGCCTTGTTAATGTGAAAGTGACTCAGGCAAAAAATCACAGCCTTTACGGTCACTTGGTTTAAGCGAGAGAGGTAGAAATGGAGAAAGAAGTCAAAATTCGAGGATTGTTGATTGATCCGACGACGAATTCGCCGGTGGTGCTGTTGAAAGATGTGTCGAGCGATTCGATGTTGCCGATTTGGGTTGGGCCGTATGAGGCGAACTCCATCGCTTCCGAAATCGAAAAGCTGGCTTCGCAGCGGCCAATGACTCACGATTTGCTGCGGAATGTCATACGGCAGATGGGCGGAGAAGTCAGCCGGGTGGTTGTCACAGATCTTCGAGACAGCACATTTTTCGCAGTGATTGAAATTGTGGCCAATGGCGACACCATTTTGATTGACTCCCGTCCGAGCGATGCCATTGCATTGGCACTTCGTGTGGATTGCCCGATCTTTGTTAAAGAGTCTGTGCTGGAATCCTCGCGTGTTGACGGAATCAATCAAGTTGTTGACGAAGACGAATTTGATTTTGAGGAAGAAGTCGAATGGCCTGAAGAAATAGATGATGTCAGCGATTTCAAGATGTAGAAAGATATGACAGATAGCGTTTGTTGTTGTCACAAGGGGGAAATTTGAAAGGGATCAAAATTGCCATTACCAATCAAAAAGGAGGCGTTGGGAAGACCACTACGGCCATCAACCTCGCGGCGGCTTTGGCCAAGCAGGGTAAGAGAGTCTTGCTCGCCGATCTTGATCCCCAGGCCAACAGCACCATTTCGTTTTTAAGCGCAGATGAAATTACGATGTCGGTTTACGATTTATTGAGCGATCCGGAAGTCAGTTTCAATGACATCGTGAAGAAAACAAAGGTCGAAAATCTTGAGATACTTCCTTCCAGAATCAACCTTGCCAAGCTGGAAGCCAGACTGGTCGGTGAACTTGATGCTCCGTTTCGGTTAAAGGACAAAATTGATCCCATTGCCAACAATTACGATGTCGTCATTTTGGATACCCCGCCAACCCTGGGGCTGATAACCGTGAACGCGCTAGTGGCGTCAACTCATCTGATTATTCCAATTCAATCGTCTTACTTTGCCCTGGAAGGAACAGATGATTTGCTGGAAACCATCGAACGAATCAAAGCCAGACCTAATCCTCAACTTGAAGTTTTAGGAGTGGTTGTGACGCTTCACGATCGTAGAACGACTTTATCTCGAGATATTTACGATCAAATATGTCAAGTGTTTGGTGATAAGGTTTTCGAGACGACCATATCCAAATCCGTTAGGTTGGAAGAAAGTCCTGCCTACCGCGAATCCATTTTTACTTTTGCGCCCGCTTCCAGCGGTGCCATCGAATATGCCAGCTTGTGTGACGAGGTGATACGACGTGCCAATTAAACGAGGACTGCCATCAACCCTGAAAATGAGACACGACCGCCATTACGTGGAAGAACTGGCTTCTTTGCGCGGCGCTCCGATTGGCAAAATGATCGCAATCGAAAAATTGGAGCCGAATCCGCAACAGCCGCGGATAGACATGGGGGAACTGGAAGACCTGATTGCTTCGATTAAGGAAAAGGGAATTCTGGAACCGTTATTGGTGCGTCCGGCAGATGTCGGCGGCAGATACATGATTATTTCCGGCGAACGTCGGTATCGTGCCGGACTCGAAGCCGGGTTGCGCGAAGTCCCCTGCATTGAAATGAATGTGGACGATCGCAATGTGGCGGAAATCGCCCTGATCGAAAATCTGCAACGCAAAGACCTGACTGCGTATGAAGAAGCTGAAGGTTTTTTGGCTTTGATTGAACGGTTCGGCTACACGCATGAAGAAGTCGCGCAGAAAATTGGCAAATCCCGTTCGACGGTGACCGAATCGCTGACGATTGCGGCCATTCCGACTGGCGTCCGCGACAAATGCCGAGCGGCGAACATCAATTCCAAATCCTTGCTGCTTCAGGTCGCACGCCAAACCGACGAAGAATCCATGGTCAGTTTTGTTCAGCGAGTTGCCGCGCAAGGACTGAACCGCGACGAAGCTCGACAAGCTCGCAAGAATAAACAGACTCGCGCTCAACCGTTTGTTTATCGGTTTCAATCGCCTGCCAAGGACTTCACGATTGAGGTCAAGTTCAAACGGTCATCGGTCGAACACGACGAATTGCTTCAGGCGGTCAGAACCACGCTCGAAGAGTTAAGCAAAATCGGTCAATAAAAAGAGGGGCGATATTTTGATCGCCCCTCTCGCTTTTTTATTTTTTCTTCTGTTCCTGTTCGTAGCGTTTCTTCAACTTCTTCGACCATTTTTCCAGGAATGGTCGAAGTGGTTTGAACAGTTTGACGCGCCATCCACCCTGAGTTTCCCGCCAGCTTTCCAAATGCTTATCTACATAAGACCGAATCGCACCTTCGTACTGGTGTTTCTTCAATCCGTGCGAAAGCGTGAAGTGATAATGCTGCGCCTGAAGCGACAAAGTCAGGTACGCCAGACTCGCCTTGAAATTCAGCCGTGCGGCGATGCGTTTGAAAAATCCTTCAGTCGGCATGAGCAGGGAATTCAGCGCAATTTCAAAAAATGGCTGCGAGGTTCCTTGCCGCGGATGGTAAAGGCCGGGAAGTTCGGTCGCGTTCGGCAACTGGATTCTGGAATCAGGAATGATTCGATCAACCAGAACAACACGGTTTAACCCACGCAAGTGTTCTCGCGGGACACAATCAAGGACGCTGTTGATCGTCTCCTCTGTTTTCGACGGGAGTTTGAGGTTGGATTTGTTTTCAATTTTAACGGCCATTATCTCTTGGGTTCCTTTTCGAGTAGTGCTTTCAAGCTTTGAATTTCTTCCTTTAGTGCTCGGATTTCTTTTTGCAGTTCCGGCAATCGGGCAAATACAGCCGACGATTTCAGCCAGTCGCGGTTATCAATTGCCGGATAACCGGAGATGATTTTTCCGGCTTCGACCGAATTGGGAATTCCCGTTTGTGCCGTCGCAATGACGCGGTCGCCAATTTCC
>JAEUQP010000710.1 GCA_016789645.1 Acidobacteriota bacterium
TACGCCAGCGCCAGCGTGCTGCCCCACGAACCGCCAAAGACCATCCATTTTTCAATGCCCAGATGTTCGCGCAACTGTTCGATGTCCGCGACCAGATGCCAGGTGGTGTTGTCTTCCAGCGAAGCGTGCGGCGTGCTTTGGCCGGAACCTCGCTGATCGAACAAGACGATGCGATACGCTTTCGGGTCGAAAAAGCAGCGATACTTTTCTGACAATCCGCCGCCCGGGCCGCCGTGCAAAAAGACAACCGGCAGCCCGTTGGGATTGCCGCACTGTTCGTAATACAAGCTGTGAATGTCAGAAACCTTCAGCATTCCTTGCTGATAGGGTTCAATCGGATCGTACAGAGTTTTCATGCTTTCTTCCTTTCTTCTCCTATCAATTTTGAAAGAACACGCGCTGAATAAACCAAAAGCTTCCAGCCAGAATCACGACGATTGAGCCGATGATTGCAATTCGATCTCCCCAAACCGGATTCCGGCGACGCAGCATCATCAACAGAGAAGCCGCGACAATCACAATGCAGACTTGCCCGATTTCGACGCCCAGGTTGAAGGAAAACAGCGACCAGCCCAATGCCCCGCGCGGCAAACCGAATTCTTTCAGCACGCCCGCAAAGCCAAAGCCATGAATGAAGCCGAAGAAAAACGCGATCCACGCGCGCACATCGCGCCCGGTTTTGCCGACCATCAGATTGTCTATGCCGACGTACACGATGCTCAGCGCAATGATGGGTTCGATCCAGCGCGCTGGTGGGTTCAACACGTCCAACGCAGCCAACGTCAGCGTCACGCTGTGCGCGATGGTGAACGCCGTGACGATCAGCAATAACCGCCGCATGCTTCCGCCCAGGAGCAGCAAGCCGATGATGAACAGAATGTGATCCGGCCCGGCAAAAATGTGCTGGATGCCGCTCAGCACAAATCGTTTCACCACAGCCAATGTGCTTCGCCAATCACCCGCAGCACCACCGATGAAGTATTCCACCTTGGCGTGGTCTTTGTCGGTGATGTCCTGATGCGTGAGCGCATCGTCTTCGTAAACGTTGATGAAGGTTTGATGCAGCGGGTCGTACGGAAACAGCGAGCAATTTACGGAAAGCGAAACCGGCGTCGCTTTGGTTTGAAAGCCCAGTCGCAACGACAACGCCTGCTGATCGGGAATGGATTCGACCGCCAGCACCTCAAAGTCAATCGGCTGCACATCTGTCTCTATCAACAAGCGGGGCCGCAACAGATTTTGAATCGTTTCTTTCAGGGAATTCGCCCGCGACGGTTCGAGCAACGTTTCGACGGGAGTGATGTTCAGTTCGTGGGCGAGGTCAATGACGTGAACGACCAGCGATGCTTCTAACTGGCCTTGGTTGAGCCGCAGATTCAGATAACTGTACGGCGCAGGATGAGCAAAAACGGGCGCTGCCAACCCGACCAATGTCGCAATCAGCAGCGCCAAGCGAAGCAGTTTTGAACCAGTCACGGTTATTTCAACTCAGAGTAAATCGCCGTGACGGCGGGTTTCAGGCGACCCAAATCGTAGCCTTTGAATTTTTCCGGCAGCTTAAAATCCGCTACGGCTTGATCCACCGTCTTACCGGCTTTCTTGGCTTC
>JAEUQP010000718.1 GCA_016789645.1 Acidobacteriota bacterium
AACGCCAGCCGCAGCCGTCACTTCGGGCGAAGGTTTCAAAATCCAACCCTCGCTCGACGCTTCGGGAAAACTTCTGCTGTATGCGATTCCGCTTTCCAATCCGTTTCCCGCACCACGCCAGCTTGATAGCGCCGCTCAGCCGCAAGGTGGGCAACGAGGGCAAGGTGGCCCGCCGCCTGCAGGAGCGCCACAGGTCGCTTCCAAATTCGGCGTGATGGAATTGGCCAACGGCAAAACAACCATCGTCAATGGGCTGGCGTTGAGCGCCGCCGCAGATGGTTCGGCGGTGACGTATCTGGTCAGGGCAGGGCAGGAAACCAGTTTGATGGCGCAACCCATCGGCGGCGAAGCGGTGACTGTGCTGAAAACGATTGACCGAATGGATTCGCCTGCGTTTTCGCCCGATGCCCAGCGGCTGATTTACGCGCGAATGACAAAAGACGATTGGGAACTGTTCCTGATTGGCCGCGACGGCAAGAACGAAACCCGGTTGACGCGGGAAATCCAACATGACATTCAGCCGCGCTTTCTGACCAAAGATCGCGTGTTGGGATTGATCGGCGAACCTCGCCATCGCCGTGCTTATCTGTACGATTTGACCGATAACACGCGGACTCAGCTTTTCCATAACAACACCGTGCGGACGATTTCACCGGAAGTGTTATGGCAACCCAGCGCGGACGGTTCCCGGTTGCTGATTCAGGCAGACCGTGACGGCAACACCGTTTCGCCTGAACGCGGCGTGTACGTGGTTGACCTGAACCGCAAAGTTACCAAAGCCGAATTGATTGCGCGGCTGGAAAAACAACTGGCCGCCGAAACGGCTCTGCGAGCGGAAGGTCAGCGCATTTTCACGCCGATTGCCGCCGAAGTTCGCCGCGCGTTGGAGCAAGGTTCCGTCAATCGCGTGTACGAACACGAAAAAGCGTTGTTTGATTTCGACTCGAAACATATTTCACGCCCCGGCAACAAATTGGCGATTGAATATCTGACCGCTGCCTACAAATCGTTTGGCTACGATGCGGAACAGCAATGCTTTGAAAACCGCACGGCCTTGGGCGGCAAAACTTGTAACGTGATTGCCAAATTGACCGGCACGGAAAACCCGGAATTGATTTATGTCGTCAGCAGCCATTTCGATTCCGTGCAAGCCGGCCCCGGAGCCGATGACGACACGTCAGGAACCGCCGCTCTGCTGGAAGCCGCGCGAATGCTGGCCAAACATCCGCAACCGGCGACGATCATTTTCGCTTCGTTCACGGGCGAAGAGTCCGGCTTGCTGGGCAGCCGCGAATTCGTGCGTGTTGCTCAAGAGAAAAAGCTGAACATCGTCGGAGTGTTAAACAACGATATGATCGGGTGGGCAAATGACAATCGGCTGGACAACACGATTCGGTATTCCAACGACGGTATTCGTGACATTCAGCACGCGGCGGCGTTTTTGTTCACGCGGCTGATTACCTTTGATGCGCGCTGGCATCGCGGAACCGACGCGACTGCGTTTTTTGAAGTGTATGGCGACATTGTCGGCGGCATCGGTTCGTATCCGGTGCTGGGCAATCCGCACTATCACCAAGCCACCGATTTGCTGGAAACGATCAATCATCAGTTGATTCTGGAAACCAGCAAGACGACTGCGGCGACGTTGATGATGCTGGCGTCGAGTCCTTCGCGGTTGAAAGACCTGAAGGTTGAAAGCTACGACGGTTCGACGGCGGAATTGTCGTGGGCGGCTTCGCCGGAAAAAAGCGTGCGCGGATATTTGGTCAGTTATGCCGGAGCGAAACAACCGATCAAAGTCAGCGCGCCGCGCGTGAGTTTGAAAACCATCCCGCCGGGAACCGTCGTCAGCGTCAAAGCCGTCAACGCTCGCGGACTGGAAGGCTGGGATTGGGCGCGCGTGACAGTC
>JAEUQP010000787.1 GCA_016789645.1 Acidobacteriota bacterium
TAATCCACTCGGCGATTCGCTTCAGGTCTTGAAAAACCTCTTCGCAATGCGGGCATCCAGGTAACACTTCGTTTCCCGGATGTTCGTGCGTTCCTTCAAGCTCAAGGTCGAAGCCGACTTTGACGATCTGGTGGTTGACCACCAGATTCTCCGGCCACACTTCGTAACAGACTTTGTGTCTTTGAATCAGGTCTCTCAACTGTTTGATGGTCTCTTCCTGCTCCATAACGTGACCTCCGATCTGCCTGCTCCTGACAACGCAACTTGCTTTTTTCAGAGCAGGCCGTTCATCTCCGTCACCAGTTTTTTAAGATCAGCGGCGCTCTCTTTGATGCGCTGTAAATCGGCGTGCAAGCAGCTTGCTTTGAACTGCTCAATGCGTTCTTCGAGCGTTTCTATCATCATTCCAAGCAGGCGGCACAAACCCAGAACCTGCGAGATCCGCGACTGAAGCTTTGGTTCCACATACTCATGCTCATCACGCTGATCCGTCCAACTCTGGTATTCCCAGTCCGCTCGCAACGTGCCAAGACTCTGGTTCAACTTTCCCAGATGGACGAGGCAGCCCTGATGTGACGCCACCGTGCTCGCTATCGAACCCGGTTTGGCGACACAGCAACACTTCGCGGCCAAATGCGCCTCTCCATTCCGGCAATCACACTCGGTCGGGATTGCTTCCAGCGCTTCCTGCAAATGCATTGCATCGAAGTAGACCTCTTGAAATTTCTGAAGCAGGCTCATAACTCCCTCCTTTGATCTGAAGGCTCACTTTGCCGAGTCGCCTTTCGGCGCGTAATAACCGGTGCGTGTGCGAGCCACGTACCTGGTCGTGCTTTCACTTTGATTCACCACGACCTGGAGCTTGCGCCATTTGCCATCGCTCTTTGCGTCGTTCGGATAGTAGCCGAGGCTGTATTGATGGCCGACCTCGCCAGCAATCGTCCGCATCGTCTCCTGGCACTCTTCCACATTGGTCGGAAAGTGGGCGCTCGCTCCGGTAATCTCAGCGAGTTTGGCAAGCTCCAAGCGCGGCGAACCGCCGCCGCGCATCCCGAAACTGCGCATGCCTACAGACTCGAACATACCGACCGTGTAGACCAGCACTCCCGCCTCTTCCACACGCTCGACCAGACTCCGAAACGAGGTGCGGCTGCTGTTGTCTTCACCATCGGTGATCACTACCAGCACTCGCTTGCGGTGCTTTGCTTGTTTGAGATGGTCGAGCGCAAAGCCAATCGCATCCCAGAGCGCCGTTTCGCCGCCAGCGCGCAAACCGAGAATCGAGTTTTGCAGCCGATGCTTATCCGCGATGAAGTCGGCCACCAACTCGACTTTTTTGTTGAAGGTGACGATGAAGGCTTCGTCCTCTTCCGTCCCTTCGTCCACGACGTGAACGGCGGCGCGATAAACATCACCGATCATGTCCATCATGCTGCCGCTGCGATCCAGCACGAGTCCCCAGCAAACCGGCATTTCTTCGGTGCTGAAAAAATTGAGCGGCTGCTCGACGCCGTTTTCGTAGACCTTGAAGTCTTCGCGCTTCAACCCCAGAACCGCCTTCCCTTTTTGATCCGTCACGGTCACGCTCAGTGACACCAGTTCCGTAGACACCTTGATCGTCGCAGGGTCTTGGGGCTGCTGCTCGTGCTTGTGCTCCTGAGCAAAGGCAGGCCAGCTAAACATCAAGGCGAGCGCCAGCAAGATCACCGCTGTTTGAATTGTGCTTCCGAACTTCATCACGCCTCCTCGCGCTCATGCGCACTGACATTAGTCGGAGATGCGTCCGGCCGGCGGGCGCTCCTTCGGCGTCTGTAGCTCCTGAATCAAAGTGATGGCCTTCAAATGCTGCTCGTGCGTGAGGGCAGTAACGGCCTTGAGAACCGCCTCGATCATCCGAATCTTCACGTCGGTCGTGATCGTTTCGGCCTCTCGCACCTTCGCGCGTACCGCGTCAAGATCAATATTGTCGCGGGTCAGTAATCGTTGCAGTTCGGCATCCGTCACATCCCGGTCGGCCAGCCTTTGCACGCTGTACTTTTGATATTCGTAGGCGATCTCTTCCAGCGCCGTTCGTTGTTTATCCGCAAGTTGAAGCTGGTCGGCGAGGCGCAGAAAGAAGTTCGTCTCCAGACCTAACTGCATCAGTCCGGGGGCGATCAGGCTCATCCCGCGCCCCAATTGCACTTCTTGTTTTGCTGGCCCGCCAGGAGGCTTCTGCTGGGCAAAGGTAAAAACGCTGCTGAGCGTCAACACCGCCAACACTAAAATTGATCTTCTCATTGTTCTCACACTCCTCTTCATTGCTTTGCAACTGAGCGTTTGCTCAGCGTGACTTGCACATTGCCGGGCTGCGCGAGCCGGTCATCGCGGTGAAACTTCGACGGATAGACCCGCGCCCAGACGTAGTCGTAAGCCTGTGCCGGCAGTTCCTCCTTCAATTGGAAGTTATAGGCTTTCGCTCCGCCAACCTTGTCCTCATAGCTGACGATCTCAAACCGGAAGCGTTCTGAATGGCTGAAGTTCTGAATATCGCTGTAACGCCAGAAACGCGCGTCCGTCTG
>JAEUQP010000793.1 GCA_016789645.1 Acidobacteriota bacterium
TTTATCAAAGGTGGGGTCGAGGTAGGAATGCTTCGTCTTAAATGTTGGGGCACCAAGTACTGCTGAACTGATTAACTACGGGCGAGAATAAACCATAGATTAGAGACCGAAATCAAGCAAATAATCGGCTTCAGGCAATTCAACTTGCCAGCCAGTCGCCGATAGCGCACACTCGATTTCGAACATCACTCATAAAACTCAAGACTCATTTTTTTCCGGAGATTCCTGATGGCTCAAAATCAGTTCGACGACGATTTCGAAGTTACGCCCACCGAACCAGGAAGTTTAATTCGCCCACGCTGGCTGATTCTTCTTGGCTTGCCGCTGTTGCTTTTGTTGTTGTGGCCGGGCTGGGCGGGATTTTATTCCGAATGGCTGTGGTTCAAGCAGTTGGGGTTTGAAAACGTCTTTACAACCACGTTGCAAACCAAAGCCTGGATGGCAGCGATTGCCTTGCTAAGCGCGGGATTTTTGATCTGGCTGAATTTCAAATTGGCATTGGGGCTGAGCAAGGCGCGGTCGCGGTTGGTTCAATACTTCACCTTCAATAACGAACGAATTCCGGTTCCGGACATCGCGGGATTTGTCGAACGCTGGGGCATTCGGTTGGCCTTGCTGCTGGGAGTGATTTTCGGCCTGAACGTTTGGGAATCGTGGACGGTGATTTTGCAATATCGCTACCACGTGCCGTTTGGCGAAACGGACGCCCTGTTTGGGCGCGACATCGCCTATTACGTTTTCACGCTGCCGATACTGGAACTGGCATCCCAACTTCTGTTTTTACTCTGCATCATTTGTTTGGCCGGAGCGGTCGCGCTGTATGGTTTGCGCGGAGAAATCACGGTTGTCGGAGACGGATTGTCTCTGCGGCGTGCGCCACGTCGTCATTTGCTGGCCTTGGTGGCTGCGTTATTCGCAGTTATTGCCTGGCGAGCATATCTGGAAATGCCGAATCTGCTGCTGTCCACCGGTGGAGTCGTCAACGGAGCAACCTACACCGACATCAACGCTCGATTGCCCATGTTTTGGGTGGAAACTGCAGCAGCGTTGCTGGTTGCCTTGCTGGCCATTGCCAGCATGTTCACTGACGGCATCAAGCTGTTGCTGGCCGGAGCGGCTCTTTACATTTTGGCGCTGGTCGCGGGCTGGGCCTATCCGGCATTTGTGCAACGGTTTTCTGTTGCTCCCAACGAACTGGTCAAGGAAACGCCTTATCTGATCAACAACATTGCCGCCACGCGAAAAGCCTTTGCACTCGACCAAGTCGAAGAACGCGAACTGGCAGGCGAAGCCGGATTGACGTTGCAGGACATTCAGGAAAATAAGCCGACGATCAACAACATTCGTTTGTGGGATCACGGGCCGCTGCTGGATACCTATGCGCAGATTCAGGAAATTCGTACTTATTACGAATTCCAGTCGGTGGATAACGACCGTTACCACATCGGCGGCGAACTGCGACAAACAATGATTTCTCCGCGCGAACTTTCTGTTGCCAGTTTGCCGAATCGGAATTGGATCAACGAGCAACTGACCTTCACTCACGGCTTCGGGCTGACGCTGGGACCGGTCAATCAGGTCACTCCGCAAGGGTTGCCGGTTCTGTTCATCAAAGATTTGCCACCGGTTTCTTCTGTACCGGAACTGAACATCACGCGACCGGAGATTTACTTCGGCGAGTTATCTCACGATCCGGTCTACATCAAAACCTCCGCGAAGGAGTTCGATTATCCGGCGGGCGAACAAAACGTTTACGCCAATTACGAAGGCAAAGATGGGGTTTCCATTGGTTCGTTCTGGCGGCGACTGGTGTTTGCTACGCGTTTTGGTGACATGAAGTTGTTGCTGTCCAATGACGTTTCGGCGGAAAGCCGCGTGCTATATCACCGCAACATCAAGGAGCGATTGGCGCGCATTGCTCCGTTCCTGAGCTTTGACCGCGATCCGTATATGGTGATTTCCGAAGGCCGATTGTTCTGGATTGCCGACGCATACACGGCAACCGATCGTTACCCGTATTCGGAACGTTTCGGCGGCATCAATTACATTCGCAATTCGGTCAAGGCGGTGGTGGATGCGTACGACGGCGAAGTGCGGTTTTATCTGGCTGACGACAAAGACCCGCTGATCAAAACATGGGCGGGAATTTTCCCTGGTTTGCTACGTCCATTGAACGAAATGCCTGCCGATTTGCGCGCGCATCTGCGGTATCCCGAAGACATTTTCAAAATTCAAACGGCGGTGTATTCGACGTATCACATGGATCAGCCACAGGTGTTTTACAACAAGGAGGATCAGTGGGAAGCCGCGTCCTCGCTGGAAACCAAAGACCAGTCCAATGCTTTTGATCCTTATTACACGATCATGAAATTGCCCGGCGAACAGAAGGAGGAGTTCATCCTGATGCTGCCGTTTACGCCGCGCAATAAAGACAATCTGGCCTCGTGGATGGTCGCGCGTGCCGACGAAGACAAGTACGGTCATTTGGTTGTGTACAGGTTCCCGAAACAAAAGCTGGTCTTCGGCCCCAAACAGGTCATGGCGCGTATTAATCAGGATGCGGAAATTTCGCGCCAGCTTTCGCTGTGGAACCAGCGCGGCTCGCAGGTCATTCTGGGAACCTTGCTAGTCATTCCGATCAAGGAATCATTGCTGTACGTTCAACCGCTGTATTTGAAAGCCGACACCGGAAAGATTCCCGAACTGAAACGCGTCATCGTCGCCGTCGAAGACAAAATCGCCATGGAAGAAACATTGGAAGCCAGTCTGGCACGAATCTTTGGCAATGC
>JAEUQP010000843.1 GCA_016789645.1 Acidobacteriota bacterium
CAGCACAATTCTTTTTACAATCATCAGGCTCGGCCACCGAGAAACGGTGACCTGAGCCGGCTCATTCCACCGCAGAGACGCAGAGTTCCGCAGAGGTTTCGCAGAGGCCTTAAGCATTATCTCTGCGCTACCTCAGTGTTCTCTGCGTCTCTGCGGTAAATCAAAGGGCCTTTGTCAATCAATCGCCAGGTGAACAAAATTCGGTTTGCCTTTTCGCAATTCGACTTTTACACTCTGCCCTCATTTCACCAAGACTTATCAACAATCATCGAGGCATTCATGAAGATTCACGAGTATCAAGGCAAGGAATTGCTCCGCCGTTTTGATGTCAAAGTTCCGCGCGGATTCGTGGCGCGCACCGTCGCCGAAGCCGAAGCCGCTGGCAAAGAACTCGGCTTGCCGGTCGTCGTCAAAGCCCAGATTCACGCTGGCGGACGCGGTAAAGGTGGCGGCGTCAAACTGGCTCGAACCGCCGAAGACGTTCACAATCTGTCAAAGCAGATTTTGGGCATGAATCTGGTGACTCACCAGACTGGCCCCGAAGGGCGCACCGTTCACACGCTGTTGGTCGAAGAAGGATTGAAGATCAAACAGGAGTTTTATCTGGGAATGCTGCTCGACCGCGCCGAATCGAAGTTGGTCTTCATGGCTTCAGCGGCGGGCGGCATGGACATTGAAGAAGTCGCCGCCCATTCGCCCGAAAAGATTTTGAAAGAACACATTGACCCGGCGGTTGGCATGCAGCCGTTCCAGGCACGCAATCTGGCTTTTGGGCTGGGGCTTGCGCCGGAACTGATCGGCAAAGCAACCAAGTTCATGATGGCGCTGTATCGTTCGTTCGTGGAAATGGATGCATCGCTGTTGGAAATCAATCCGTTTCTGCTGACTGAAGATGGCGAGTTTTATGCGCTCGATGCCAAAGTCAATTTCGACGACAACGCGTTGTTCCGCCACAAGGACTATGCGGAACTGCGCGACCTGAACGAAGAAGCTCCGCTGGAAATCGAAGCCTCGAAATTCGACCTGAATTACATCAAGCTCGACGGCAACATCGCTTGCATGGTCAACGGCGCAGGATTGGCGATGGCAACGATGGACATCATCAAACTGGCTGGCGGCGAACCGGCAAACTTTTTGGATGTCGGCGGCGGCGCGTCGCAGGAACGCGTCGAAAATGCGTTCCGCATTTTGCTGGCAGACGAAAACGTCAAAGCCGTGTTGGTGAATATCTTTGGCGGCATCGTGCGTTGCGACATGGTCGCGCGCGGCGTCGTCGAAGCGGCTCGCAATCTGGGCGTCAAAGTTCCGATTGTCGTCCGACTGGAAGGAACCAACGTCGAAGAAGGCCAGCGCGTGCTGCGCGAATCCGGCCTGAACTTCCTGGTGGCCAACGGCATGAAAGATGCCGCCGAAAAAGCCGTCGCCGCCGCTGCCTGACCAACATTCACAACTGAGTTCTGAAACGCAAAAAGGATCGAAGGTGAATTTTCACTTTCGATCCTTTTGCTTTTTTCCTTTGCCGGACTGGTTGGCTAACAGTTCGGCGGAAAGACGGGAATAATGAAATTCGACGTGGTCAATGTCAGTGCGTGCAGATTGTGTCCTTGTTTGAAAGCCCCTGCAGAATTCGTGGCGTTCCCATTGAAGTTAATGACAGCGCCAGTCATGCCAATTGCTCCTGTCTGATTAGATACTTTCAGCCAACCGGTTCTCCCTGCGGGGATATATGTTTCAAACCGAGGTGTCGTCCTCGGGAAATTGTTCGACAAACTAGAACGCAACTGACAACCACCAGTCACATTGAAACTTAACGCATTTTCTGCGTCGTCGTACAAAATGCCGAACAGTGTGCCAAGCGGCTCAGCGCCAATTCCCAGATTGCCCCCAATTCGATTGAGAATCAGTAATGCATCATTACCATCAGCTTTCGAGCCTACGCTCGACATGGCTAATACCGCGGGAACCTTGTTGTAGCTGACACCGTTGAAGTTCAAGGACACCAAAGCTAAATTGTCATAACAAATTGTTAGGTTTGTGGTTATTTGCGAGATGGCAATCGCTCCCAAATTTGCCTCGTGACCGCTGCTAAATTTCACATACTCATCGCCGGTCAAATAATTATGATTGGTCGGGCAACCTGTTTCATTCACTGCAACTGCAACTAAATAACCGTTTGTCCCTGGATCAAGATCACTTGTCAAAAAACTGGCGGTTTGATTCCCTGTCAAGCAGACATAGCTATCCGCAACCGAGCAACTTTCAGCGACAAAAAATAGATGCACAAAGGCAGGCACTGTTGGATTTGTGTTGGTGATGTTAATTCGCGTGTTCTGAGAGTTGCCGTTGGTGGCCCCTGAAGTATAGACGTTGTATATCAACACAGCGCCAGGCTTTTGGTCACTAGCTTCAGTGGTGATAGGCTGCGCCACTCCTGGTCCAACTGGTGAACAAGTCAAAGACTTACAAAGCTCAAACCCGAACGCAGGTATATCATCAAAAGCGACTTGATTTCTAACGCAAATTTGAGATTGCGGAGCAGCGGCATTACTAACCCGAGCCAAGTAAGTAATCGTCACCGTCTGGCCTATTGCAAGAGTGCCTTCGTACTTAACTAAAATGTCGGTAACAGTGCAAGTCCCTACATTAGGCGTAACCGTACATGAGCCAGGTATTCCAACTAAATTCGAAGGTCTTTGCTCACTACTAAAAGATGCCGAAGCAGTGACACGACGAGTAACGGCACCACTGGTAATCCTCAATGTTCCCTGAACAAGGCCACCTGGCCCGACACAGTCTGATAGGCCGGTTAAAGTAGCACTAGCATCAGATTGTAATGGAGCCGTGACACCTTCGGCTTTGTTTAAGCTTTCAAGTAACGATCCGGATGAACGATTTCCTGACGAAGACGACGCGTTTACAGCCAATATGGGGAAAGTAAGCAGGCTTTGACTCATTGCCACCAAAAGTAAAAGCGCCAGTAAAGTCGCTGGCGCAACCAAGTGATACCTTACTGCGCTGGAGCGTAGAGGAAATTTGCGGACTATTTTCATGCTGAACCTCTGGGTTAAGGGGGGTAAACCCCGGATAAGGAGCATCTGGCTTAAAGGGCATCCACCTAAATATCTTCAGTGCATCGAACTGAATGAATGTGGTATTGCTGAAATTTAGAAATCCGCCTGAATCAAGAAGGGCTGAGCTTGAGACTGGCGTTGATGCATTCTTTCATAATGAAAAAAGTGGGACATCTAAACGCCTGCCAATATAGGAACCTGGCTTTATTGAGTCAATGACTTTAATGGGAGCGTGACATATTTAACCTTAAATGAACGATTGTGCATTCCATTGAATTTGCGTTCCGCTTCCCAGCCGTGACGCCCATAATCGTTCTGTGCCTTGGAGCAACTGCTCCATCATTACATTGCATATTTCGACTCTGCTTTTGCTCATCAGCCTTCGTTGTGCTAATTTCCATCCCTACTTCCAATGCCACTCACAATCCAATTCAAAATTCAGAGAAGGAACTATGTCTAAGCTTTCAATTCGTGATCTGGAGCTTGCCGGGAAGCGAGTCTTCATCCGCGTAGATTTCAACGTGCCGCTGGATGGCACCACGGTCACCGACGACACGCGCATCACATCGGCAATTCCGACCATTCAATTCGCCGTGGACAAAGGCGCAAAAGTCATTTTGGCTTCGCACCTGGGACGTCCCAAAGGACAACGCAACGCCAAGTATTCGTTGAAGCCAGTGGCCGATCATTTGGCCAAACTGCTGGAAACCGAAGTCGCGTTCGCCAATGACTGCATCGGCGAAGAAGCGGCGAATGTCGTCAACAATCTGAAAGACGGCCAGATTGCCGTGCTCGAAAACCTGCGCTTTTATGCCGAAGAAGAAGGCAACGATCCGAAGTTCGCCGAACAGTTGGCATCGCTATGTGACGTTTACGTCAACGATGCGTTTGGCACGGCGCATCGCGCGCATGCTTCGACCGAAGGCATGACCAAATTCGTCAGCCAGGCTGCCGCAGGCTTTTTGATGGAAAAAGAATTGCGGTATCTGGTCGAAACCTTGAGCAATCCGCGCCGCCCGTTTGTCGTCATCCTCGGCGGAGCAAAAGTCAGCGACAAGATTCAGGTGATTGATAACCTGCTGAAATCCGCGGATTCGGTATTGATCGGCGGAGCGATGGCGTACACCTTTTTGAAAGCGCAAGGCCTGGAAACCGGCAAATCACTGGTCGAAGCCGACAAAACTGATCTGGCCAGCCAGCTTGAAGCCACTGCCAAAGCCAAAAACGTTAAGCTCCTGCTGCCAACTGATCACGTCGTCGCGGCCAATCCTGACGATGGAGCAAATGCCAAAAACGTTGGCGTGGATGCCACCCCAGCCGATTTGATGGGCTTGGATATAGGCACGGCTACGCAGGCGACGTATTCCGAAGTTATTGGCTCAGCCCAAACAATCATTTGGAACGGCCCGATGGGTATGTTTGAAAAAGCACCGTTTGACTCAGGCACGCGTGCCGTCGCCAAAGCCGTCGCCGATGCTTCGAAAACTCACAACGCCACTTCGATCATTGGCGGCGGAGACAGCGTCGCGGCGATTCAGGAATCCGGCCTGGCCGACCAGATCACGCACATTTCCACTGGCGGCGGTGCGACACTGGAATTGCTGGCAGGCGATGTGCTGCCGGGTGTTGCCGCACTTACTGAAAAATAGTTTGATCCACGAAGAACACGAAGTTTCACAAAGAAAATCCTTTGTGCTTCTTCGTGTGTCTTCGTGGATGGAGAAAGAGAAAGAATGAGAAAACCTGTCATTGCTGGAAACTGGAAAATGTTTAAGTTGGTTGGCGAAGCGGTCAACACCGCTTTGGCGCTGAAACCGTTGGTTGCCAACGCCAATCATTGCGAAATCGTCATTGCTCCGCCATTCACGGCGCTCAAATCCGTCGCCGACAAGCTGGAAGGTTCGAACATCCATGTGTCGGCGCAGGATGTGGCGACGGAAACGAAGCACGGCGCTCACACTGGCGAAGTCTGTGGCGACATGCTGAAAGACGCCGGATGTTCGCACGTCATCGTCGGCCATTCGGAGCGCCGA
>JAEUQP010000355.1 GCA_016789645.1 Acidobacteriota bacterium
GATTATTCAGAAACCCGTCTTTCGAAATGGCATCGGGAGGCAGGATGTCGGCGACATCGTCTTCCAGCAGCAACAGTTCGCGCAGCGTGTTCCGATATTGCGCGACCGTCAATCGCCGAATCAGTCCGTTCTTGGAAACCCGGCGGGTGCGCACGACTTCCAGCGCCTTATCAATCCACTTGACCATGCGCTCGCGATCAGCGTCGCTGGGCTGTGGTGTGGCATTCTTCGGCGGCATCGTCCCGGCATCAAGCCGGTCGCGAACGGCTTCCCAGATGGCGATATGTCGGTCGTCGAACTTTGCGTCAAGCTGATCAACCTGGACCCCGCCCATGCGAGTGTCGCCATCATGGCAACGCAGGCAGTTTTGCTGTAAGAACGGTTTGGCGAATTTCTCGAATGAAGCGGCAATCTCGTCCTCCGATTCTGCGGAGGACTGCGCCTGCGACTCATCCCATGATGGGTAAACAGCGACCATTGCGGCGCAGAAAAAAAACAAAAGTAGCGCCCAGCCCCGTCTTCGCCTCTGAATGTTTGTGCTCATACCAGAATGGTCATGCTCCAAAGAATGTTTTGTTGCGCCTCGCTGCGCCGTCCACACACTCATCGGGACGACGCTTCCAGGTTCGCAGGCGGCAATCAGATGAAGATCGCCGTTTAGATCAAGCTACAGTAATTTCATTTTCTACAGGAAGGCGGCGGCGATCTTAAAGTAGAGGCGTATGTTTGTGAAGGCAGCGGACTCTTTGAGCGCGCGTCAGAGTCTTGCCGGGCGGAGTAAGGCGGCTTACCTGAAAGATTTGATTGGCAAAAACTGGCCGCGCGCTCAACCCGTGCGGCGCGATACATTGTCCAGAAACGCAAACGCGGAGAGTTGGTTATCTTGCTGCTGCCAGCGCATAGGAATAACTGATCGTGGCGTTGGGGCGGTTGTCTTTCGGCAGGTACGAACGAACGTAATCAATCTTCGCTTTGTCTTTCGTCACGATGACGCGCAAATGCCCAGCGCTACCTTGAATTTCTCCGCTGGTGTAACCGTATTCCGCCGCATTGCGCGGCGAGTCATAACGCGGATGGCCGGGTTGCGGCGCTTCCTGATAAACGATGCCGTCCAGATCTTCTTTGGCAAATAAATGATCGTGGCCGTGAAAGACGGCAGAGACTTTATGTTTGACCAACAACTGATGAATCGGCATTTCCCAATTCGGACGATGTTGTTTGAAACCACCCGAACCGTCAGCGTTCTTGCCGCCCCATTCGTAAAGCTTTGCCGCTGCGATGCCGCCGCGCGCGCTGCGATCAATGCCGCCAATCAAATGATGCAGAAAGACGAATTTGAATTTGGCTTTGCTGTCGGCCAATGTTTTCCGCAGCCATTGATATTGCTCTTCGCCCAACGTCCGCGCCCAGTTGTCGTCATTTCCGCGATCTTTGGTAAACCAAAACGGATCAAGCACAACGAACAGCGCATCTCCCCATTCCCACGCATAGTAATCCTGCAACAAACCGACGAAGGGTTGCGGCGTTGGATTGCCTGAGTAAAACGCATTGGGCTGCGGATTCGGCAAATAGCGTTTGCGCATCGTCGCCGACCAGACGGTCATGTTATTCGCCGTGCCGTTGAGCGATCTGCGGCGTTCGCCATCGTGATTGCCCAGCGCGAAAAACAGCGGCGCAGAATGACAGAGCAAGCCGAAGTAATACCGCTGCGCTAGATATTGTTTTGCCGCGTCCTGATAGTTGGTGTACTTGTCGGTCATAAACGTATCGCCCAGCTCAAAATGAAAATCGGGCTTGTCGGCCAGGGCATTTGCCAGCGTGCGCGCATAAAGTTCCGGCGAAGTGTTGTAATCCAGATGCGAATCGGATTGCACGGTGAAGGTGAAGACTGAACCCGCAGGCCGCGCCGTATGAAATCCATAATCCGCGCTGGCTGTGAATTTGTCTGACGAATTAGCGCGCGTGTGAAAGCGATAAGCGTATTGCTCGTCCGGCTTCAATCCGCTGAGTTGAATCTCAACCGGCTCGCCCGGTTTGAATGATTGCGAAGCCGTTTTGTTTTTCGCCTTGCCGGATTCGTATTCGATGAAACCTTCCAGCGGTTGATACGCAAGCACGCTCAGCGTGATCGAATCTCGCGTCGGACGCCCGAGGATGATGTCCCACGGATGCGCTGGCACGTCCGTGCGGGCTTCGCCGTTGTCCTGTGTGCGGCGTCCGCCGTCCTGGCGTTGGCCGCGTTCCTGCCGCGGACGCTGTTGCTGAGCATT
>JAEUQP010000959.1 GCA_016789645.1 Acidobacteriota bacterium
GGCTGCTGCGCAGAAGCAACCGCCAGAATAAAGCAGAGAAGAAGTTGAAGAGCGATTTTCATTTTGCGTCTGATGAGAAGAAACCGCTGACTATTCTTTAACCAGCGCGCCGTAAGTTTCCGGGCGTCGGTCGCGGAAAAACTGCCAAGTGTTGCGAACTTCGCGGATCATATCCAGATTCAAATCCGCCACGACCAGCGCGTCCTGATCGCGCGGCGCTTGAGCAATGATCTGTCCACGCGGATCGCAGAAATAGCTTTGGCCGTAAAACTCGCCGATGTTCCACGGCGCTTCGTAACCGACGCGGTTGATCGCCCCGACGAAATAACCGTTGGCGACGGCGTGGGCAGGTTGTTCCAGCTTCCACAGGTATTCCGATAACCCGGCCACGGTTGCCGAAGGGTTGAAAACAATCTCGGCTCCGTTCAGTCCCAGCGCCCGCGCGCCTTCGGGAAAGTGCCGGTCATAACAGATATACACGCCGATGCGCGCAAAGGCCGTGTCGAAACACGGATAGCCCAGATTCCCCGGCTTGAA
Source organism: Acidobacteriota bacterium (assembly GCA_016789645.1). Lineage (GTDB taxonomy): Bacteria > Acidobacteriota > Blastocatellia > RBC074 > RBC074 > RBC074. Next base: position 538 of record JAEUQP010000959.1, read on the forward strand.
ATAAAACTTTTCCCAAAAGCCCGGCGCAACGTGCGGGATGTGATTCTTGCGATACTTGCCGAGGTATTTGCCGTCGGCGTCAATCACCGCCGCCGTGTTGTAATACACGCCGGTGATTTCCTCTTCGTAAATCGGCACGATGATGACCATGCCGTGATCGCGCGCCAGTTCCTGCATCAACTTGACGGTTGGTCCGTCGGGAATCTTTTCGACCGTTTCATACCAGCGCGTTTGCTGTTCGGCGCAAAAATATGGCGTGGTGAAAACTTCCTGCATGCACAGAATCTGCACGCCCTGGTTGGCGGCTTCTTCGATCAGGTCGAGGTGTTTGTCTATGTTGGCGCGTTTGATGTCTTCGATGGACACGTCGGTCGGGCCGGCGTGCGTTGCTTGAATGAGTCCGCATTTCACAATTCGTGCCATAAGTGCTCCTTGAAATGAGATTCAGTAGGTTAGCCGTATTGGATAACTCCATGCGTCAGGCGGAAAAATTCAGGTCCAGAAATTCGTTCCTGAATTTGCCTTTCGGGTCGTATTGCCGCATCAATTGTTGGAAATCCGCATAGCGCTCATAACGCGCTTTCAATTGCGCTGCCGGAATCGTAAACAACTTGCCCCAGTGCGGGCGTGCGCCAAACGCCGCCAATTGTTCTTCGACAATTGGCAGCAGCTTCATCACGGATTCGGTGTGTTGCTTCCAGGTGAAGTGAATGGCGACGCTCGGGCGTTTGTAAGCAGTGCTCATCCACAGATTGTCGGCGGCAATGGTGCGAACTTCGGAAATGAACAAGTCTTGAATCCATTTGTCGCCCAGATTGTTGATGGCTTTCAGCGCGGCCACCGCGTTGCTCTGCGGCACAAAGTATTCGGCCTGTAATTCTTTGCCGCTGCTGGGCGTGAAGTTCATTTTGAAATGCGGCAAGCGTTCGTGCCAGGGGCCCGGCACGCCCATCTGATCGGTGCAGTTGATCGCGTCAAGCTCTCGAATCGGATGCAGGTTGCGGGTCGCCAATTTCGCGCCGAATAGTTCGGGCTTTGCTTTTGTCGTTTGGCCGCCGGTTACCAGAGATTTGACCCAAACTTCGCTGATGACGTTTTTCTGCCAATCGGTGAACAAACTGACGCTGTAACCGGCGGACATAATCGCCTCGAAATTCTTTTCAAGTTCGGCAAATGGCAGGTTTTCGTAAACGTCCTGCTTCACCTGAAATGTGGGCAACACGTCGAGCGTGACTTTGGTAACGACGCCCAATCCGCCCAGATGCACCACTGCGCCAAGGAATTGCTCGCCGTCTTTTTCCCGCGTCAATGTCACAACATCGCCCGCCGCGGTCACGAATTCCAACCCGGAAACTGCTGTCGCCAGATTGCCGTTTTTGACGCCGGAACCGTGCGTCGCCGTAGCGATAGAACCGGCGACGGAAATGTGCGGCAACGACGCCAGATTGTGCAGCGCGAAGCCTCGTTCCTGCAGGTATTCACCCAGCGTTCCGTAACGCACGCCTGCTTCGACGGTCACGGTTTTCTTGACGGGATCAAGCGCCAGAATCTTGTTGAGCTTTTTGGCTGAAAGCAGTTGATGCGGCGAGTCCGCAATTTTATTGAAGCAATGTTGCGTTCCCAGCGCGCGGATTTTTTCTGCCTGTTTGATTGCCGCTTGCACCTGTTCGACGGTTTCAGGATAGACCACCTTGCTGGTGCTGTATTCCAAATTGCCCGCCCAGTTTTTCAGCTTTTCGGGCGAAGCGGTTGCTTGCGATTCAGGCGCTGTTGCTGGCGCATCGGTTTTTTGACATCCGCTGAGCGACGTCAACATTGTGCCGGTGATTCCGGCGGACGTCAGCTTCAGAAAGGTTCTTTTCTTCATGCGTTTTCTCCTGGGAATGAGTTATTGCGGTGGAAACGCTTTCATCAGTGCATAATGAATCACCGCCGAAGCGCCAAAGCCGACAAACCAACCGTAATCGTAAAGCGGTTTCAGCGCAGGAACGATC
>JAEUQP010000968.1 GCA_016789645.1 Acidobacteriota bacterium
AGCACGGTTTTGGTCATGCCTTTGCCGCGAATAGTGACGCCGTTGGCGGTCAGCGACAGCGTCTTGTCGAATTGAAAGCGGCCTTCGGGCAATTCGATCACGCTGCCGGATTTGGCGGCGATCAATTTTTCCTGAAACGTCTTTTGAAAATCGGCGGGCGAAAGATTGCTGCTCAACGCCGCTTCGCCTGACGGAGCCGAACAGGAACTCAGGGCAATCACACTTGCCAGAAACAGGGCGGACATCACCAACGACTTGGGTTTCATATCTCCTCCGGGTAGATGGACTGGTTTTCCAACGATTGATTGTGGATTGTTGAACTGCGAATTGTCGCGGTCATGTATGCGGTGTGCGATTTCGGCTGTCAAGCCGCGCACTCAGCTTTTCGCAATTGACGGGATTCGAGGGAATTCGAGAAGAAAATCAGGATAGTCGCGCGAGTTTTTTGAGCATTCTGAATGGACGCAGCAACGGATAAACCGCCAGCCAGTTGATTGGCAGTCGAATCATTTTCCAATCGCTGTAAGTGGGAACGGCGACCAATCGCCAAAGGTAACGGAGCTTGTTCAACCAGCCTTGCTGCAAACGAAAATGATAAATCATCGCTTGCGGTTTGTTTTGGGGACCTGTTTCGCCTCCGAAAAGCCAGGCGGCAGCCGTTTGCGCCAAGCTAATCACAGTTCGATCCTGATTGATCGTTCGCTCAATTTCCGGTGGCAATCGAATCCCGACCAGATCGCGCGCCAGCAACACGCCCAACCATAGCATGCGTTCCACGCGCAATGTTCTGGCTTGCGCGACAACCCATCCCCAATCCAATGCCGGAAACCGTTCTATCAGCCGAGCAACATCCACAATCTGCCCCAGCGTTTCCCAAGGATGTTTTGCTCCGTGCAGGCAAAGGTACAGCAGCAACAATTCCGGGTTGAGCGTCGGCAAACTTATTCCGCCCGGCTTGGTTTCGATCAGATTGCCTGTGACCAGTTCGGCGCTGAATTCTTGCGCTAGATATTTCGGCCAAAATCCCCAATGCAATTCGATCATCACATCGGTTTTGGCGTTGATGAATTGCATTTGGTAACAGGTTTGCAAAAACACTTCATCGCCCGACGCCTGCCATTCCAAATCGGCGACATACCCAAGCTCATCCAACAACCGGCTGACTGCCAGCACGTGATGTTTTTCCACCCAAACATCCAGATCGCCAAACGCACGGAGAGAGAGGTCTTGATAAAGCAGATCGGTCAGCGTCGGCCCCTTGAATGGAACCAGCAAAATTCCCCGCGCTTCGCAAAGCTGTTTGAGCCGAGCCAGTTCAGCCGTCAGTTTTAGATTGTGAAAGGAGTTCCGCCGGACAAAGTCCTGAAAGTTCGACAAGATGAATGGAGTCGTTGACTGAGAATGATGTGCGACCAAAAAATCGCCGACCAACGGAGCGACACCCAACCGCAAGGATTCCTGCAAGACCAAATCCCAATTCAAATCGGCTCGTCTGTCCGGGCGCTGCCAAACAGAATTTCCGTTTCCGTCCACCCGAATGGCTTCGAGCACAAACAGGGTTTCCGGGCAAATCATGACTGAGTTCATCCACATGGGCAGGCAACCAGTGTCGCCGAGTTCACTTAGTTCCCTCGGCAAGTTCCCCCCACGCAAATGCCGGAACAGCATTGCGAGCCGGACGTGCAGGTCGCGTTTTTAGGCCTGCAACTGCCTGCGCTGACAGCTTCCGGCACAACCAACGACGCCACCACAGGCAAGGCAACGGCAGCCGCGATTCCCAGCGTGCGCAAGACCGCGCGGCGCGATACGCCCGCCAGTTGGTTGGTCTTCAGGCGCTCTTCCAGCAATCGCGCCTGGTCGAGTTGTTTCAGTGCCAGCCAGACGACGCTTTCGTCCACGGCGACCTGTTGATGTCGCGCGAACTGTTGGGCGATGTCGCGCACCGATTGCGTGCCGTCGCATCGCTGCCAGACAAATGCGGCAGCGGCATTCAGACAATGCGCCTTATTCGTTTTCAGATCGTAAACGACGGTTTCGTCGTTGCCGGGGTAAGAAACCAGCACTTCCTGATGAGCTTTGGGGGCAATGGTGGGGTGATTGTAATTCATCAAAATTTCTCCTCTAAAACATGCCGTTGTCAGTCATTCAAACTTCAAGCAAGGCCGCAATCAGTTGTCCGGCTTCGCCGCGCGCGCCTTTCAGAATCGTGGCGCTGTTTGCCAGTTGCGTCAGCGCAGGCAAAGCGCGTTCAGGCGCGTGACGCGCCGAAACCGTATGCGCCATCAACGCCAGAACTCCGCGACCTGCCGACAGGGGGCGAGGTCGCCAAATCGCTTGCGGCTCGTATTGGCTGAGAATCACCGTTCCAACGGGGAGCGGACGAGTTCCGAGTTTTCCGCCCACACTTTCCACCGAAAATTCGGTTTGCCGAAATGTTTCAGAATCGCGCCGTTGCGGCGGTTTCGGGAACGGATGCACGCGCCCGGCTTCATCGAGCACGGCGTATTCGTCCGAGTAATACTCCGCTCCGGCGCGAACCAACGCT
>JAEUQP010000990.1 GCA_016789645.1 Acidobacteriota bacterium
TTGAACAAAATTGACGCGGAGTTTTTCCGCGATCAGACCAAACCGCAAATTGATTTTGTCATCAGCTATGGTTCGATTGGTGTGGCAGGTGACCCGCGCACGGGAACGAATTTCTTCACCGCTTCGAGCATTGCCACCAACGACCGCATCAATCGGTTGATTAACTACGTCAACGCCCAACCGAACGCTCCGAATCCATTGATTCCGGTGTTGCCGCCGCCGGTGGATCTGCCGATTCCCGATTTTCTGATTGGTGGCAACGGCCAGAGCCTGGCCAATATGTTCAAAAATGATTTTCGCACCTGGCGCATTGGCGTGAACATCAACTTGCCGTTTGGCAATCGCACGGCACAAGCGAACCTTGGCCGTTCGTTGGCCGAAGGTCGTCAAATTGACATCCAACGTCAACGCACGGAGCAACAAATCCAGGTCGAAGTTCGCAACGCGTTGCAAGCGGTCGAAACCGCCAAGCGCCGTGTCGAAGCTGCCAAAAACTCCCGCGTCAATGCGGAGCTTCAGTACCAGAGCGAGCAACGTAAATTCGACGCTGGCCAATCCACGAACTTTTTCGTGTTGGATCGGCAGAACGCGCTTTCCGCCGCCCGTGGCCGTGAACTGCGCGCGCTGACCGATTACACCAAAGCCGTCGCGGAATTGCAGCGCACGCTTTCGACTACGTTGTCGAGCAACAATGTTTCAGTGAAGTAGACAGTAGACAGTAGACAGTAGATCAAGGCTTGTAGTTTGCGGACATTCAGTAATCTTTCGGAGATTGTCCAAAATCTCAAGTACGGTTTAATCCTTTGGCAGAAAATTCAAACTACTGTCTACTGTCTACTGACTACTGTCTACTTCGGATGCTAATATCTCGCTTCAAAATCAAACCTGAAATTCTGAATTATCTTTAGGAGCGAGACCCACTTATGTCCGAAGAGACCCAGTCCGGTTTTAAGGTAACAGATCGTAGATTGTTTAATCCTGATGGCTCAATGCGCGAAGACGCGCAGATTCCTGAGCCGCCACCAGCCGTTCAACCCACCGTACAACCCAGCGTCAGCGCGACTTCGGAATTGCCGCCGAGGGAACCATTCCCCGACGACGAAGAGGAAGTCATGCCGGAACAAACCATGTTCACGGAGTTTGTGATGCAGATCGCGTCTTCGGCATTCATTTACCTTGGGTTGGTGGAACATCCGGCGACTCGCCAGCGACAGGTGGATATGATGGCGGCCAAGGAAACCATTGATCTGTTGATCATGTTGCGCGAAAAAACCAACGGCAATTTGTCGCGCGGCGAAGAGCGATTCTTTGACGAATTGCTGTCCGATTTGAAAACCCAATTTGTTTCCATGCGGCGTCAACCAAGCGGTAGCTGACGATTTTTATGAGAATCACCTTTCTCGGAACCGGGACTTCCGTTGGCATTCCCATGATTGGTTGCGAATGCGCTGTTTGCCAGTCGGACGATCCGCGAGACAAACGGTTGCGAACCGGGTTGATGATTGAACACGACGGCCAGCGATTGATCGTGGATATTTCCGCCGATTTTCGCCAACAGGCGTTGCGGGAGAAAGTGGATCGGCTGGATGCGCTGTTGATTACGCATTGTCATGCCGATCACGTGTTGGGGTTGGATGATATTCGCCCGATCAATTTTCGCCACGGCCCGATTCCGGTGTTTGCCAGCGACATTACCTGGCAAGGCATTCGTCGCGTGTTCTATTACATCTTCGAACGAACACACGTCGGTGGAGGACTGGCGCAAATCGTTCCTCACACCATCGAAGGCGATTTTGACGTGTGCGGGTTGCGCGTCACGCCGTTTGAAGTCATTCACGGACGGTTGCCGGTGACGGGATTTCGGTTCAGCGACGGAACCCACGAAGTTGCGTTCATTACCGATTGCAATTTCATCCCGGAAACGTCGCTGGCCAAACTGCACGGACTGGATGTGTTAATCATTGATGCGTTGCGATTCAAACCGCATGTCACTCACCTTCATCTGGATCAAACCTTGAACTACATTGCCGAACTG
>JAEUQP010001088.1 GCA_016789645.1 Acidobacteriota bacterium
CGGCGCATCTGCTGATCAGCGCGCTTGGGTTTTCCTGGCTGCTGTTTTTGACGATGGTTTATGTTTTGAAGGCGCTTTGGGTTCCGTAAAGCGCAAATCCTTTTCACCGATGAATTCACGCGCAGGCATCTACATTCACATCCCGTTTTGCGAAACGCGCTGCCATTACTGCAACTTCGCAACGGGCGGTTACGAGTCGGACTTGGCGCGGCGGTACGTAGCCGCGCTGTGCGAAGAAATTCAGCGCGCCGAACATAAGCCAGAAATGCAGGCCGTGGATTCGATTTACTTCGGCGGCGGCACTCCAACCACGCTGACTGTCGAACAATTAAGTAGCATCATCGAACTCTGCCGGGCGAAGTTCGACGTTTCGCCAGACACCGAAATCACCAGCGAAGCCAATCCCGGCACAATCTCTCAGGAATTTTTGTCTGACCTGCGCGCGGCTGGAATTAACCGGCTGAGTTTTGGTGTGCAATCGTTCGACGACGGCGAGTTGCAAATGATCGGACGTTCGCATTCCGCCGAAGCCGCTCGACAAGCCGTGCGGCTGGCGCGCGCTGCCGGATTTGAAAACGTCAGCATAGATTTGATCGCCGGTTTGCCGGAACAAAAAATGGAAACCTGGCGGCGAAACCTGGAAGAAGCCTTCGCGCTGGAACCGGATCATTTGTCGGTGTATCTGCTGGAACTGTATAAAGACGCGCCGCTGTTGCATCGCATCAACCGTGGCGAGTTGCGCGCGATTGACGACGAATTGACGGTTGAAATGTATTTCGCGCTAAAAGACGAAGCCGAACGTCACGGCTTCGACCATTACGAAATTTCCAACTGGGCGAAGCCCGGATTTGAATCGCGCCACAATTTGAAATACTGGACGGGCGCGCCGTACTGGGCGTTCGGCGTTTCCGCCGCCGGGTACGACGGCGCGCGGCGTTGGTCAAATACGCGCAACATTCACGAATATCTGACCAAAATCGAAGCGGGCGAATCTGCTGTTGCCGAAACCGAAACGCTGGACGCCGACGACCTGCAAAGCGAAAATCTGTTCCTGCGCTTGCGCCTGAAAGAAGGCGTCAACCTGCTCGACCACGAACGACGTTTCGGTGTAAAGGTGACCGAACGTTACGCAGACGAATTGGCTCGGCTGAGCGAAGCAGGCTTGATCGAACTCAACCACGACACGCTGAAGATTTCTCGCGCTGGCACGGTGCTGGCGAATGAAGTTTTTGCGGCATTTATTTAACTGCCGGTGCGGAACCGAGACCGATAGCGACCGGGTTGGCCTTTGAGGTGCTTGTTCGGTAAACAGCCAGTCGCTACCGCTCCTGGTTCCGTACCAGAAACAACCATGAAATTCATTGACCTGAGAAGCGATACCGTCACCAAACCCACCGCAGCCATGCGTCGCGCAATGGCCGACGCCGAAGTTGGCGACGATGTGTACGGCGAAGACCCGACCGTCAACCGGTTGCAGGAACGGGCAGCGGAACTGTTTGGCAAAGAAGCCGCGCTGTTTGTCCCGTCGGGAACGATGGGCAATCAGATTTGCGTCAAGCTGCACACGCACCCCGGAACCGAAATCATCGTTGAAGAGCGCAGCCACATTTTCAATTACGAGATGGGAACGGCAGCGGCGTTTTCGGGGGTGACTTGCCGACCGGTGCGCGGCGAAGACGGCTTGCTCAATTGGGATTTGATCGCTGGCAGCATTCACCTCAGCGCGCCGTATTACGTGACGCCGACTTCGCTGGTGGCGCTGGAAAATTCGCACAACATGGCGGGCGGAACGGTTTTGCCCTTGTCGGTGATGGACGACATTTGCGACCGAGCGCACGCGCTTGGATTGCCAACGCATTTGGACGGCGCGCGCATTTTCAACGCGGCGTTGGCGCTCGACACAACGGTTGCAGAAATCGCCAAGCCCTTTGATTCGGTGATGTTTTGTTTGTCGAAAGGCTTGGGCGCGCCGGTCGGTTCGATCATTGTCGGCACAAAAGACTTCATCAAAAAAGCCGTCAGCGTGCGCAAAATGCTGGGCGGCGGGATGCGACAAGTCGGCGTGCTGGCGGCGGCAGGAATGCTCGCGCTGGAAGATTCGCCGAAGTTGCTGGCCGAAGATCATGCCAACGCCAAACGACTGGCCGAAGGTTTGGCTGAATTGCGCGGCGTTAAAATTGATCCCGAACGCGTGCAAACCAACATTGCCATTTTCGACATTGCGGCAACCGGAATGACAACTGCGCAGATGGCTGCGGAATTGAAAGCGCGCGGTGTGTTGGCCAACGGCATCAACCCGCGCGAAATGCGCATGGTCACGCATTACGATGTCAACCGCGACGACATTGACCAAACATTGCTGGCAACACAAAACATCATTCAAGGATGAGGAGTAGACAGGATTCTCAGGATTCTTTTCATGATTTACAGGACAACAAGATTTCGCTTGTTCCTGTGAATCCTGAAACAAATTCTGTCCATCGTGTCTGAAAAGTCATTGACGGCTAGAAAACCAATTATCGCCATTGACGGCCCGGCAGGCGCGGGCAAAAGCACGATTGCCAGATCATTGGCGCGGCAACTGGGTTATTTGTTCATCAACACCGGCGCGATGTATCGCGCTGTCGCCTGGAAAGCGTTGCAGCTTGGCGTGTCGATCGAAGACATCGAACGCATCGGCAGACTGGCCGAAGATTCGTTGATCGAATTGACCGGAAGCGTGGACGCGATGCGTGTGCTGATTGACGGGCACGACATCACGGAAGAAATCGCGACCCCCGCGATCAGCCAGGCCGCTTCGGTGGTGTCGGC
>JAEUQP010001095.1 GCA_016789645.1 Acidobacteriota bacterium
TGGGCGTGACGCCGATTTTGGGCCGCGCATTTCAGCCGGAAGACGCCGTAGAGGGGCGCGACAACGTCGTGTTGTTGAGTTACGGATTATGGCAGCGCCGGTTTGGCGGCGATCCGGGCATTGTTGGCCGCAAGCTCATTCTCAACAATGCCGAAAACATCGTGATCGGTGTGCTGCCGCCGGATTTCAAATGGCACATTCGGGGAAATTCGTTGACCAATCAACCTGCCGAACTGTGGATGCCTTGGGTCATCAGTGAACAACTGAAAATCCGTCGGGGCCGGTTTGCCAATGCCGTGGCGCGACTCAAATCCGGAGTCAGCGTCGCGCAAGCACGCACGGAAATGGATGCCATCGCGGCGCGATTGCGTGAAGAACACAAGGAATTCAATACCGGTTGGGGGGTGACGGTCGTTCCGGTGCGAGAACAACTCGCAGGCGAATTACGCCTGGTGTTGCGCGTGTTGATGGGCGCCGTCGGATTGGTGTTGTTGATCGCCTGTGCGAACGTGGCGAATTTGTTGCTGGCCAGAGCGGCGGCTCGGCAACGCGAAATCGCCGTGCGAGCAGCATTGGGCGCCAATCGTCTCAGACTTGTGACTCAGTTGTTGACGGAAAGCATCTTGCTCTCGATGCTGGGCGGAGCCGCTGGATTGCTGCTTGCCTGGTGGGGAACTTCCGCATTGGTGAGCTTGAGTCCGCAGGAACTCGGTGCATTGCGTGACATTGAACTCAGTTGGCCGGTCTTGGGATTTACGTTTGTGGTGACTCTGTTGACCGGATTGTTGTTCGGGCTGGCTCCGGCGCTGGAAGCATCCAATCTGAATTTGAGTGAAACCTTGAAAGAAGCGGGCCGGGCATTGGCCGGAGGAGAGCGAAGCCAACGATTGCGAAGCGCGTTGGTCGTCACGGAAATTGCCTTGGCGTTGGTGGTGTTGGTCGGAGCCGGTTTGCTGATTCGCAGTTTTCTGCGATTGCAAGCGGTGGACACGGGATTTAACGCTGAAAATGTTTTGACGATGCGCGTCGCCTTGCCTGGACGCCGGTACACCCAAGACCCGCAACGCATCAACTTTTTTACGAAGGCAGTTGATCAGATGCAAGCCTTGCCCGGCGTCGAATCGGCAGGAGTAATCAACTTCCTGCCTTTTGCAGGTCCGGGCGCAGGTACCGGATTTGAGATCGAAGGCAAACCAAAGCCATTGCCGGGGGAGGGGCTGACCACAGGAGTTTGCGTCGCCGACCAGAATTTCTTTTCAACGATGCGGATCGCGCTCAAACGCGGGCGGATGTTCACCGAACAAGAAGTCAAGGAAATGCGCCATGTCGTTTTGGTCAACGAAGCTTTGGCGAACAAGTATTTTCCCGGCGAAGACGCGTTGGGCAAACGCATCACGATTTCGATGAAGAACGAAAACGTGCCCACGGAGATCATCGGCATTGTCGCCGACGTGAAACATGCACAATACGACAAACCTGCCGGACCAATGTCGTATTGGCCGATTGCCGAATTGCCGTACAACACCATGACCTTTGTGTTGCGCACGCGCGGCGAACCGGAATCGGTGACCGCCGCCGCACGGAGTGTCATTCAATCGCTTGACCCGCAACAACCAGTCGCGGACATCAGAACATTGACCGCCCTGCTCGGCAATTCAATTGCGCGTCAACGGTTCAACACTTTACTGCTGGCGATTTTGGCCGCCATCGCGTTGTTGCTGTCAGCGATTGGCATTTATGGCGTGTTGGCGTATTCCGTGACACAACGCACGCATGAACTTGGCATCCGAGCAGCGCTGGGGGCTTCTAGCGCGGACATCCTTCGCTTGATTTTGAAACAAGGCATGTTCCTGGCCGTCCCCGGAATTCTGTTGGGAACCGTGGGAGCCTGGTTGTTAGCATTGTTGGTCAAGAGTTTTAGCGGTCTCTTGTTCGATGTTCGCGCTACCGATCCATTGATTTTCAGCGGAGTGATTGTGGCGTTGTTGGTCGTCGTGCTGATGGCTTGTTACATCCCGGCGCGCAGAGCGGCGAACGTGGATCCGATGACTGCGCTACGTTGTGAATGATGAAATCTGAATGCGGAACGATGAATGGGTTGCCAAAGAGTTCATCATTCATCCTTCCGCCGCCATCCTTTTGAATAGGAGAATTTGTGCAAACTCTCTGGCAAGACCTGCGCTTCGGCGCGCGAATGTTGACCAAAAATCCGGGTTTTACCCTGATTGCGATTGTCACGTTAGCCCTGGGAATTGGAGCCAATGCGGCGATTTTTACCGTCATCAACGCCGTGGCGTTCAAACCGTTGCCGTATCCGAATGAAGCTCGACTGGTGGTGATCCGCGAACATCGCACGGATGATGCCAGCGATAGCAAAGGAGTGTCTTTTCCCAACTTCACCGATTGGAAAAGCCGCAGCTTGTCGTTTGAATCCATGGCGATTGTCAGTACAGACACCGCAACCGTGCGTGGCGAATCTGAATCCTTGCGCGTCGAAGGCGCGGTGGTGTCGGCGGATTTTTTCAAAACCCTCGGCATTCAGCCGATGGCCGGGCGATTGTTTACATCCTCAGATGAGTTACCTGGTTCCAGCGAAGGGCTGATGCCTGTGGTGTTGACACATTCCGGTTGGAAAAAACATTTTAGTGGCGACGAGCGCGCGGTGGGCAAAACCTTGATTGTCGAAGAGCAGCCCGTTCAGGTCATTGGGATTACGCCGCCAGGAATTTTTCCTTTGGAAACCGAACCAGTAGATTTTTTTCTGCCGACTACGATGAACGGCAATCTCGCCGATCCGAATTCAATCAACGGCAGCCGGAATTTTCGCGCATATCCAGGCGTCGTCGCTCGGCTGAAACCGGGCGTCAGCCTGCAACAGGCGGAAACAGAACTGGCTTCCATACAAAACGCATTGAGCCAGCAATATCCGAAAGCCATGGCGAATCGCGTTATTCGCGTCGAACTACTGCGTGATTTGTTTGTTGGCGACGTGCGCGGAACGTTGTGGTTGCTGCTGGGCATTGTGGGAATTGTGTTGTTGATTGCCTGTGTCAACGTTGCCAATGTGTTGCTGGCGCGAGCCGCAGGACGCCAGCGCGAAATCGCCATTCGCTCCGCGCTCGGCGCCAGCCGCTGGGACATCGTTCGACAGTTCCTGATTGAGAGTTTGCAGTTGGCCTTGGCGGGCGGAGCGTTGGGCGTGTTGTTTTCGATGTGGCTGGTCGAAGGGCTGGTCGCGTTGTTACCTGCCGAAATTCCACGTTTGACAGGACTTCAACCAGATTGGCGAGTGTTGCTGTTCACCTTCGGCGCGACCTTGTTGACCGGATTATTATGCGGATTGTTGCCTTCCATTACTGCGACAAATAGCAATCTGGCTGATGCGATTAAGGAAGGTGGTCGCAATCAGTCCGGTCTTGGCTTGCGCGGGCGGGTGCGCAACGCACTGGTGATTTGCGAAGTCGCATTAGCATTGCCCCTGTTGGTGATCGCCGGATTGCTGGTCAATAGCCTGTTGCGCTTGACCGAAGTTCGTCCCGGATTCGACATCGGCAACACGTTGACGATGGAATTGTCGTTGAGCGGTTCACGTTACAACGGCGAAATGAACAACCCCGAAGCGATGAATCGCTTTTTGTCGGCGATGACGGAAAGCGTGCGTGCTTTGCCCGGTGTTGTGGCCGTCGCGCACGCGCAGTGCGTTCCGCTGACAGGCCAGGAAAACAACACAGGATTTGAGTTGGTTGCAACGAATGGCGTTTCCAACGAAAAACCATCCGCACAGCTTCGCTTTATCAGCGCGGGCTATTTCAATGCGTTGAGCATTCCGTTTGTCAGCGGGCGGGATTTCAGCGAACTCGACACTCCGCAATCGCCGCCTGTCATGTTGGTCAACGAAGCATTTGTCCGCGAGCATTTCTCCGGCGAAAACCCGCTTGGGAAAAAACTGAAACTCGGTTGGGGCGGCAATGCTCCCAAAGAAATTGTCGGCATCGTGGGCGATGTGCGGCATCGCAGTTTGAGCGATGCCGCGCGCCCGGAAATGTACGTGCCCCAGTCGCAATGGGCCAATGCCGGAGTGACGTTGATCGTTCGCAGCCAGGGCGATCCCAGCGCATTAATCAATCCCATCAAACAGCGAATTCGCGCGCTTGATGCCGACATGCCGATTACCGCCGTCAAAACATTGGATGCCTGGCGAGGCGAAGCGCTGGCGTTTCCGCGTTTCACGGCATTTCTGTTGGGTGTGTTTGCCTTGCTGGCGCTGACGCTGACGATCGTCGGTTTGTACGGCGTTATCAGTTACAGCGTGACGCAGCGCACGGCGGAAATCGGCATTCGCATGGCGCTGGGCGCTCAACCTGGCGATGTGATGAAAATGGTCATCACGCAAGGCATGAAGCTTGTCGTAGCCGGCACCGTGATTGGATCGTTTGGCGCATTGGCCCTGGCGCGGTTGCTGCAAAGTCAGTTGTACGGCGTCAGCCCCGCTGATCCGTTGACGTTTGGGATCATTGGATTGCTGTTGGCGAGCGTGGCGTTTGCCGCGTGCTGGTTTCCGGCTCGTCGCGCGACAAAAGTGGATCCGATGATTGCGCTTCGTTGTGAATAGTTCCCAAGAATGGAGGAAGAAGGTTATGCAAACTCTTTGGCAAGACTTGCGCTTTGGAGCGCGAATGATGTCGAAAAAGCCCGGCTTCACGCTGGTGGCGATCATTACATTGGCGTTGGGAATCGGTGCAACGACGGCAATTTTTACCATCGTCAATTCAGTGCTGCTTCGCCCGTTACCATATCCCGACGCGGAACGATTGGTGTATGTAGGCCAGCAATATTCACAAAGCGGCGTACAAGGTTCAGGCGAACCAAAGTTTTTGTTCTGGCAGGAGCACAACCAATCGTTTGAATCGCTGGCATGCATTTCCGGCTATGGCGGAGCTCGCGGCAATTTGTCTGGCGGCGGCGAAGCGGAATACGTTTCCGGATTGCGCGTGTCCGAAGGATTTTTCAGAACGCTGGGAATCTTGCCGGCTCGCGGTCGCGCCTTTACTCCAGAGGAGGACAAACCGGGCGGCGAACGCGTCATCATTCTCACGCATGGATTGTGGCAGCGACGATTTGGCGGCGACGAATCGTTGATCGGCAAAACCATCAGCTTTAACGAAAATCCGTACACTGTGGTGGGCATCATGCCGCCACGGTTTCGTTTTGGAACGGATGTGGAATTGTTGTTGCCGATGCAGGCCCGGCCTACAGCTTATTTCGATCCCAATGCCCAGGTCATTGGCCGACTCAAACCCGGCGTCAGTTTTGCGCAAGCTGAAGCTGACCTGAAATCCATCGCCGAAAAATATCGAGCCGCTTTCCCCAATCTGATGCAGGACGGCGAAAGCGTCGGCGCAGTGCCGTATCAGCAAACCTTTACCGACGATATCGAACAGCAATTGTGGCTGTTGTTTGCCGCTGTGGGCTTTTTGCTGCTCATTGCCTGTGCCAACGTCGCCAACCTGCAATTGACGCATGCCGCTGGTCGTCGAAAGGAAATGGCTGTGCGAATGGCGCTGGGCGCAGGCGGCAAACGCCTTGTGCGCCAGTTGCTGACCGAAGGCGTGTTGTTGGCGCTCATCGGCGGCGCGACAGGCTTGATGCTGGCGATGTGGGGAACGGATTTGCTGGTGGCAACCTTGCCCGAAGGCATGTTGCCCAGCGTGGCTGAAATCAAAATAGATTGGCGCGTGCTGGCGTTTGCGTTGGGTGTGGCGACAATGACGGGAGTGTTGTTTGGGCTGGCTCCGGCCTGGCAGGCTTACAGAGTAGACGTCAACACTGCCTTGAAAGACAGCGCGGGACGTAGCGGCAACTCGCGAGGCCGTTTGCGCAGCGCGTTGGTGGTTACGGAAATTGCCTTGGCGTTGGTCTTGTTAATCGGAGCCGGTTTACTGGCGCGAACCTTCGTCAATTTGTCAGGCGTCGAACCGGGCTTTGACCCGCGCAATGTGTTGACTTGTCAGGTCGTGTTGGATGGCCAGCGATACAGCACAACCGAAGCTTCTGCAAATTATTACCAAACTGCGCTTGAACGAATTCGCCGAATGCCCGGCGTCGAATCGGCGGCAGTCATCAACAAATTGCCGCTGGATTGGCAGTTCAACATGCCCGTCGTCTTTCCCGAAACTCCCGACCAGATTCAGAGTGTGCAAATGCGCATGATTTCGCCGGATTATTTTCGGGTGATGAAAATTCCCGTGCGACAAGGCCGTGCGTTTACTGACGCTGACAACACTGCAGGCGCTCCCACAGCCATCGTCAACGAAGCATTCGTGCGGCGGTTTTTCAACGGGCAAACCGCCTTTTCGCGCCAGTTCACCATCGGACGCGGCACGAACGATTCGCTGCGACAGGTCGTCGGCGTCGTTGGCGACATCAAACAATTCAGCCTGGACAGCCCTGAACCGCCAATGGTTTTCATTCCCATTCCGCAAGTACCGGATCGGTTGATGCGCGTCATTCGCACATTCACGCCTGCCCATTTCACCATTCGCACGTCGGGCGACGCGCTTGGATTGACGGCGGCGGTCAAACGCGAGCTGGCCGCCGTGGATCCGACTGTTGCCGCTGCGGAGATTCATTCCATGGAACACTACGCGGCGCGTTCGGTATCACAACAACGATTCAACATGATTTTGGTTGGCTTATTCGCTGGGTTGGGATTGTTGCTGGCGGCAGTCGGGATTTACGGCGTGATGTCGTATGCCGTCGAACAGCGTACAAACGAAATCGGGTTGCGCATGGCGCTGGGCGCGCGAACCGGCAATGTGCTGGCGTTGGTTCTGAAACACGGCTTGACGCTGGCGGCGCTGGGCGTCGGCTTGGGCTTACTGGCTTCATTCGGATTGACGCGGTTGCTCAAGAGCTTTTTGTTTGGCGTTGGCACTACTGATCCAATGACTTTTGCGGCCATTTCGCTGTTGCTGATCGGCGTAGCCTTGATGGCTTGCTGGCTTCCGGCGCGCCGCGCGACAAACGTTGATCCAATGATTGCGCTACGTTGTGAATGAGGAATCTGAAAGGGAAATGATGCAAACTCTTTGGCAAGACCTGCGCTTTGGCGCGCGAATGATGTTGAAGAAATCCGGTTTTACACTGGTGGCGGTTATCACGCTGGCTTTGGGAATCGGCGCGAACACGGCGATTTTCAGTGTCGTCAATGGCGTTTTGTTGCGCCCGCTGGCTTACCAGGAACCTGAACGGATTGTGACTCTGCTGCATGAAGGTCAGTCTCCGGTTGCACCCGCCAACTTTTTGGACTTTAAGGCCAACGCCAAAAGCTTTGAACAAGTTTCCGCGGCGGAAGCGTGGGGCGGGGCATTGACGGGCAACGTGCGCCCGGAACAGCTCAGCGGGCTGCGCATGGGCGAAGGTCTGTTTGAAATGCTCGGAGTTCCTGCGCAATTAGGGCGCACCTTGCAATCGGAAGATTTCCAGCCGGGCAAAGATCGCGTCCTGGTGCTGAGCCATAAACTCTGGCAGCGTGTGTTTGGCGGCGATGCTTCTATTTTGGGTAAACAGGTGCGCTTGAGCGGCGACAGTTACACCGTTGTTGGCGTCATGCCGCCGCAATTTCAGTTTCCGCCTTTCTGGTCAACGCGCGCGGAGATGTGGACGGCGTTGGATTTGCGTTCTCGCGCAACCAGCCGCGGGGGCCAGTCGTTGCGCGTGTTCGCAAAGCTCAAGCCCACGGTAACGCTCAAACAGGCCCAAACCGAAATGGAGGCCATTAGCAAACAGTTGGCTGCGGCTTATCCTGACGCCAACACCGGGTTGAATATTCGTGTTGATCCGTTGAATGAAAAAGTCGTCGGCGATGTGCGCCCGGCGTTGTTGCTGTTGTTGGTGACGGTCGCTCTGGTGTTACTGATTGCTTGTGCCAACGTGGCCTGTTTGTTGTTGGCGCGGGCGGCGGCACGACAAAAGGAAATTGCCGTGCGAGGAGCTTTGGGCGCAAGCCGTTGGCGCATCATTCGGCAAATGCTGACGGAAAGCCTGATGTTGGCGCTCGGAGGAGCAATCATCGGAACGTTGTTGGCGGTGTGGGGTGTGGAATGGTTGACGCATCTGTTGTCGGGCGACAGCACCAGTTTCAGCGCCAAGGTTCCGCGTGTGAATGAAATCCGGGTTGACGGTTTGACGCTGCTGTTTACCTTCGCGGTGACGTTGGTGACCACGCTTTTGTTCGGGCTGATTCCGGCATTGATTTCCTCGAAGCCGGAATTGAATCAAGTACTCAAAGACGGCGGACGCGGCAATTCGGCCAGTCGCAGCCGCTGGCGCGAATTGCTGGTGGTTGCCGAACTGGCGATGTCATTGGTGTTGTTGATTGGCGCAGGATTATTGATGAACAGTTTCGTCAAACTGCAATCGGTTGATCCGGGATTCAATCCGCGCAATGTCTTGACCGCGACGATTTCGCTGGCTGGCGCTTCTCAATACGTCGGTCCAACGCGCGAAACCTTATACCGACAATTGACGGAAAAATTGCAGAGCATTCCCGGAATCGAATCCGCCAGTGCAGTGAATCATTTGCCCTTGTCGGGTGACACGTGGAGAACGAGCATTGCCATTGCCAACCATCCATTGCCGCCTGTTGGCCAGGAGGAAAATACGCTGTTTCGAGTGAGCCGCTCCGGATATTTCCAAACGATGGGAGTTCCTTTGCGCGAAGGGCGGGATTTTACAGAACGCGATACGCCCGATGCGACGCGCGTTGTGATCATCAATGAAACGCTGGCGAAAAAATATTGGCCATCGGAAACTGCGCTTGGCAAACAATTGACGCTGGACGATCCACGGAATCCAGCTAAGCCGGTGCAATGGCTGACCATTGTCGGTGTGGTCAAGGATTTGAAACAACGCAGTTGGATAGAACCGCCCGGCAACGAAATTTATCTGCCATTTCAACAAGACGAAATTTTTTCATCCGGCACGGCTGGACCTTTCACCTCCATGACGTTGGTGGTTCGCACCAGCGTTGCGCCCGAATCGCTGGGCAATGCCATTCAACAAACGGTTTGGTCGCTGGATCGCAATCTGCCGGTTTCCAGCGTTGTCAGTCTGGAACAAGTCGTTGCCGATACGCTGTGGCAGCAACGATTCAATTTGCAGTTGATCGGGTTGTTTGCGGCATTGGCGTTGGTTCTGGCAGCGATTGGACTCTATGGTGTGATGAGTTATGCAGTCACGCAACGCACGCACGAGGTCGGATTGCGCATGGCGCTGGGAGCCGGAAAAGCCGAAGTCATCCGTTTGATGGTCGGCCAAGGCATGAAACTGGCGTTGGTAGGCATTGGCGCAGGTTTGCTGGTAGCGCTTGGGCTGACGCGATTGATGACGACACTGCTGTTTGGTGTCAGCCCAACTGACCCGACGACTTTTGTTGCCATTTCACTGATTCTGCTTGGCGTTGCGCTAGCGGCTTGCTGGCTTCCGGCGCGCCGCGCAGCCAACGTTGATCCGATGATTGCTTTGCGAGCGGAATGAAAATTGGCGGAGCTAGCAAAGAAAGCTCCGCCAATTTCTTGAACTTACTTTTTGGGAAAGTTTGGATCAGCTTTAACTTCGTTGATCTGAGCCGTGTGTCGCGCGCTGTGAGCGGAAATCAGTGTGATCCACTGATACGCATCCAGGTCTTTCAGGATTGGATGCGGCCCGAAATGGCTTCGCACATCTTCTTGTGTCGTTTGAATGTAGTTGATGGTTTTGTCGCGGCTGGTGTTGAACGATTTGACCAATTCCGCCTGCGTCGCCCAGCGATTGGTTGGCTTCAGCATTTCAGGTGCCTGCACTTTGGTCGAACGATCCACGACTTGATTGCGAAGTTGAGCGTCTTTGCTTTTTGCCGCTTCTTTCTTTTCCGGTGTCGCGGGCGATTTCATGATTCGCTCAGTGACCAGATTCATCAAGGTTTCTTCGCTGACAGCAATATGCTCAGCGACTTCAGCTACTGACCAGCGATCCGGCGCAGCTCTGAATTTCCACTGCGCTTCGCTCAGGCCTTTTACCGAATCCAAAAAATTCTTTCGCGTTTCTTCCAGATACTTGATGGCTTCTTTGCGTTCGTCGCTGGTCAGTGTGGCCGCTTTCGGAGCCGCCGTTTGAGCCAGCGTCAAACTGCTGAAGAGCGTCAACAAAGCACAGACAGCCAGTGTAAACGAGGGAATGCGTTTCATAAGTCTCCTTGAAATGGATGGTTGTTGAATTGATGACCGCGCGCGTCACGCAGCCGTTGATAAGTACGGAAAAACTCTGACGGGAGTTTTCCAACCGGCGAAATTCATTTCCTTGCCGATTGTAAATTCTGTAAAAAGTTTCGGTTGTTCTGCCAATCCCTAGCCTCGTTCCTCGATGGAATTTACACTTTCCAACCTTATTCGCGGTACACCACAAACGATCGGCAAAGAGGCTATTGATGAAAACGTTCTGGCAGGATTTGCACTTTGGTCTTCGTACGCTGCGAAGTCAAAAAAGCTTTGCGCTGGTGACGATTGGATCGCTGGCATTGGGCATTGCGGCTATCAGCGCGGTGTTCAGTGTTATGAATGCGCTGTTGCTGCGTCCGTTGGCTTATCCCGACGCAGATCGGCTGGTGATTTTGTGGAGCCGTTCGCCGGGCTTGAACGTTGCGCAGGATTGGTTTTCGCCGGGCCAATACCTGGATGTGAAAGGGCAGAATCAGGTATTTGAACACACCGCCATCACCATTGGCGCAAGCTTCAACATGACGGGACAAGGGGCGCCGGAGCACATTGATGGTGCGCGCGTGTCGTCGTCGTTCTTTCCCTTATTTGGCGCGAAAGCCGGTCTGGGGCGGGTATTCACCGTTGAGGAAGATGTACCGGGCAAGCCTGCTTCTGTGATTTTGAGCCATAGTTTTTGGCAGCGGCGATACGGTGGCGACCCGTCTGTGTTGGGGCAATCGCTGATTTTGAATGGGAACAGCTTTTCGATTGTCGGCGTGATGTCGCCGGAATTTACGTTGACCAACGAAGTGATGCCCGCCGTCAATGCCATCGGCAGAGCCGATGTGTTGTTGCCGTTGCCAATGAACGAAGCCGCGCGCAGCAATCGTGGCAACGAAGATTTCAATATTTTCGGCAAACTGAGACCCGGCGTTAATCACGCACAGGCACAAGCCGACATGGATCTGATTGCCGCGCGGATGAGACAGGATTTTCCGCAGAATTATCCACCGACGGGTGGGTTGACGATCAGCGTCGTTCCATTGCTGGAGCAGGTGGTTGGCGATGTGGGCGCGACACTCCCGATGTTAATGATTCTGGTCAGTCTGGTTTTGTTGATCGCTTGTGCCAACGTCGCCAATCTGTTGCTGGCCAGAGCCGCCGGACGACAAAAGGAAATCGCTGTTCGCGTAGCCATCGGAGCCAGTCGAGGACGCATCATTCGGCAATTGCTGACCGAAAGCGTTTTGCTCGCGTCAGTGGGGGGCGTCATCGGTTTGGCATTAGCCCTTGCGGCGATACGAGCATTGCGGGCGTTTGGGCCGCAAAACATTCCTCGATTGCATGAAGTCGGCATTGATTGGCGCGTGGCGGGGTTTACTGTGGTCGTTACCTTTGTGACCGGCATTGTGTTCGGGCTGGTTCCGGCGCTCAGAGCTTCGCGTGTGGATTTGCATGAAACCTTGAAAGACGGTGGACGAAGCACCAGCGGGGCTTCAGGACGCACCGCGCAGCGATTGCGAAAATTGCTGGTTGTCACTGAAATTGCGTTGTCATTGGTGTTGTTATTCTGCGCCGGGTTGTTGATTCGCAGCTATCAACGCATCCTGAATTCTCATCCGGGCTTTGATCCGCGCAATGTGGTGGCAATGCGATTGGCTTTGCCGCAAGTCAAAGCTCCGAACCCTGAATCCATCAGTTCGTTTTATCAGCGCGTGACCGATGGCATTCGCGCATTGCCGGGCGTGGAAGCCGCAGGCATCAGTTATTCGCTGCCCATGAGCACGGTGTCATTTGCCTGGGATCCCATCACGATTGAGGGTTATGTGCCGCGTTCACCCAATGAAAAGATCATGTCGAACATTCGCATGGTCAGCCCGGATTATTTTCGGGCGATGAGGGTTCCGCTGGCGCGCGGACGGTTTTTTGATGAACGTGACAAACGTGGCGAACCCGAAACCGTCATCATCAACGAAGCGTTGGCCGAACGCTTTTGGCCGAATGAAGATCCGTTGGGCAAGCGGTTGCAAATGACTCGACGCGGCGTTTGGCACACGATTGTCGGGGTGATTCGCGACGCCAAGCAGTTTCAGACGGAAAAGGAGCCGCCGATTTCCATTTATTTTCCCTTTGAACAATCGCTGGCTCGCAATCTGTATCTGGTTGTTCGCACAACTTCCGATCCCACAGCCATGACTCCAGGCATTGTTCGAGCCATTCAATCGGTAGATGCGGATATGCCCGCGTTTGACGTGGCGACGATGGAACAGCGGATGAGCGATTTTCTGGCACGGCGGCGATTTGCAATGGTGTTGCTGGCTGTGTTTGCCGCAATCGCTGTGTTGCTGGCGGCTGTGGGGATTTATGGCGTGATGAGTTATGCCGTAACACAACGAACCAACGAGATTGGCATTCGCATGGCCTTGGGCGCTCAAACGTCAGATGTGTTGCGATTGATCGTCGGGCAGGGAATGGCGATGACGGCGGCTGGCGTCGTGATTGGGTTGCTGCTGGCTGCTGCGGCGAGTCGGTTGATGACCACGCAATTGTTCGACATCACAACCACAGACCCCGTGACGTTTTTGGCTGTTGCGACAATGCTGGCTATGGTGGCTTTGATTGCTTGCTATCTGCCGGCCCGTAAAGCAACCAGGGTTGATCCGGTGATTGCTTTGAGGTGTGAATAATTTGGTTTGGAAAATGCTGAAGCCAGAAGAATGAGTAGAAAGGTTGGCGAAACAGGCGATCTGGCCTTCGATTTCAGCATTCTTCAAACAATCGTGGTTGCCACTGCTCTAACCGTTCCAGGATTTCGCGGTCGGCTTTGCCCAGGCTGTAGCGTGAAAGTTCTGTCGAACTGACCCACGCCCAACGCGTTTCGCCCGTCGGCGTTCCGGCAACCAGTTCACATGCGAAAGCGCGCAGCCGTAAACGAAAATGCGCCAGTGTTTGGCTTGTGGCTGCCATTTCCTTTCCGGCGCGAATCTCGATGCCTACCAGTTCCATCAAAGATCGTTGCAGGCATTCCACGTACGATTCACCCGGCAGGCAATGCCCGCCCGGCAGCATCCACAATCCACCGAGCAATCCATGTTCGGGGCGCTGCACCAAAAGCAAACGTCCCGCTTGATCTCGAATCACTGCCGCTGCTGCCCGTACCTGAGGCAATGGAGCTTTGGGTTTCTTTACGGGCCGCTGCTCCATCGTGCCGTTTGCAGCAGCCAAACAGAATTCTCGCACTGGGCAATGCTGACAAGCTGGTCGGCGAGGCGTGCAAATCATCCTGCCTAAATCCATCAGCGCCTGGTTGTAATCGCCCGGTCGTTTTGGCGACAGCAACTCAGACGCGACTGCCCATAAACGATTCATCACTGCGGGCTGGCTGACTTCATCGGGTATATCCATTAACCGGGTCAACACGCGAACGACGTTGCCATCCAGCACGGCGACTGCTTCTCCAAAAGCAATGCTGGCAATGGCCGCGGCGGTGTATCGTCCAATGCCGGGCAGTGTTTGCAAGGCTTCGGCAGAAGCGGGGAATTGACCGTTATGTTCATTCACAATCAGTTGCGCGACGCGATGCAAATTGCGCGCACGGGCGTAATACCCAAGGCCTTCCCAGAGCTTCAGCACTTCATCCAGCGAAGCTTCAGCCAGCGATTGCAGCGTCGGAAAACGTTCCAAAAATCGCCGGTAATAACTTTCGGCGGCGGCAATGCGCGTTTGTTGCAACATCACTTCCGAAAGCCAGACGCGATAAGGGTCCCGTTGGCCGCGCCACGGCATTTCGGTTGCGGAATGATCGAACCAGGCAAGCAAGATGCTGGCAAAAGCCGGATCAGGCAAAGAACGGATTTTCGGTTTCTTTCTATTCATTGTCGCCAATTATGAAATGGAATGATTGGCGTTATAGGTCGGCGCTGAACGAAGTGCAACTTTGCGAATGCAGGGTGAAATGTCGGCTGAGGAAATGTTCGTTCTCGCAGCGCCGATTCACGTAAACCAGAGTTGGTTTGCCGAATCGGCGCTGTGGACGCAGGGAGAATTTAGGCGACTTTGGCAATTGCGCTTTCGTCGGCGTGCTCCAGGAAGAGGTATTTCTTCCATTCTGGCCGAGCTTGCGCTGCTTGCCGCAATTCGGCGCGTTCCAATCCATAAAACAAGGCTGCCGGATTGGTCAGCAACGGCATGCGAGCTTCTTCGGGCGTTCGGTCGCCTTTGCGGTTATTGCAGGTCTGGCACGCGGCGACCAGATTTTCGGCTACCGTTCGCCCACCGCGAGAACGCGGCAAAATGTGGTCGAGCGTCAGATTAAATGCAGTGCCGCGTTGGCCGCAGTACTGGCATCGGTAATGATCGCGCGACAAGATTCGATGACGGTTTGTGACTTTGTTGCGCCGCGAACGAACATCAATGTATTGCGTCAAGCGGATGACCGACGGAACCGTGAACACAAACCTCGGCGAACGCAGCACGTAGCCTTCATCTTTTTCCAATACTTCAGCGACCTGTCTGAAAGCCAACGTCAACGCCTTGGCCGCAGACACCAGACTCAGCGGTTCGTAAGATGCATTCAAGAGCAAAACTTTTCTGGCAAGTGCCATAACTCCTCCGTTAAGAATTGATGAGTCTGGCAGGATTCGAACCTGCATGATCTCGTTTAGAAGACGAGTGCCTTGATTCCTGTTAGACGACAGACTCAAAGGTTGTCAATCAGGCCCGCAGCCGGAATCGAACCGACGACCTCTCGCTTACCACGCGAGTGCTGCCACCAACTGAGCTATGCGGACGCGAAGCGAAAATGACCAGAACAGGAATCGAACCTGTGACCTCTGGCTTGTCGTGCCAACGCTCTGCCGACTGAGCTATCCGGTCAATTGAAGTCTAAAAGGTGATGGTGAGATTCGAACTCACGCCCCACTGCTTCGAAGGCAGTTGCTCTGATTTCCGCTGAGCTACATCACCGAAAATGGTCGGAGTTGGTATCGAACCAACCTGTGCGGCTTTTCAGACCGCCGCTAATCCATCTCAGCTATCCGACCTAAATTTGATGTTCGTGGAAGGATTCGAACCTTCGGCCTCTGGTTTCGTAGACCAGCGCTCTGTAAGT
>JAEUQP010000419.1 GCA_016789645.1 Acidobacteriota bacterium
TGCTTTCTCGCTGGCTTTGTTGGGCGGATCGACCTGGCAAAACAAATCCGCCCAAGCCAATCAGAGCGGCCCGCCGCCAGGGTTGACCGGCGCTCCCGGCGAATCGGATTGCTCATCCAGCGGATGCCATACCGGCAACGATCTCAACAGCAACTTGGGCATGCTGACCATAACAGGCATCCCGACTTCGTATCGCCCCGATCAGGAAATCAACCTGACGCTCACCTTGAATCACCCCAATCGCGCGCGGTTTGGGTTTCAATTGACCGCGCTGGATAGCCAGGGACGAAAGGCGGGCGAGTTGATTGTTACCGACACAACGCGCACACAAAAGCTCACCACCTTTGTTGGCAACAGCCAGCGTGAATATCTTTTTCATACGGGATTGGGCACGGTTCCCAACGGAATCAATCAAGGAATCTGGACGATGCGCTGGAAAGCGCCTTCGCAAGGTGTTGGCCGAGTCACGTTTTACGCTTCGGGCAACGCGGCTAACGGCAACGGAGCACAATCCGGCGATTTCATCTATCTCACCACCGCAAACATGCAAGCCGCGCCTCCGTTGCCCAATGTCGCCAGCGTTTCAGCAGCGAGCTTTGCCACAGGCGCATCGCTTGCGCCTGAAACCATCACAGCAGCATTCGGTTCCGGTTTATCACAAAACATTGCCGTTGCCGCAACCGTTCCACTGCCGACGACGCTCGACAACACCCAACTTATCGTTCGAGATGCGTTCGGCATCGAACGCCCCGCTTCGCTATTTTTCGTTTCGCCTACCCAGATCAATTACCTGCTGCCGCAAGGCTTGTTTCCCGGAGCGGCGACCGTGTTCGTTCGGCGTTCCAACGACGACATTGCGCAAGGCTCGATCACTGTCGAACCTTCTGCGCCATCGCTCTTTGCCGCCAATGCCAATGGGCAAGGAGTTGCCGCAGCCGTCGTGCTCCGCGTTCGAAATGGCCAGCAAAGCTACGAACCGGTTTCCCGGCTGGAAAACGGCGCTCAAGTCGCCATTCCGATTGATCTGGGACCAGAAAACGATCAAGTCTACTTGCTGTTATTCGGAACCGGTTTTCGAGGCTTTGTGCCGCCTTCGGCGTTGACCGTGACTGTAGGTGGAACGTCTGTTCCTGTGCTTGGCTATGCGGCAGTGGATGGATTCGCAGGACTGGATCAATGCAACATCGGCCCTTTGCCCAGAAGCTTTGCCGGGCGCGGCAATGTGAACCTCGTGATGACGGCGGGAACGAAAATGGCTAATACGGTGAACGTCAGCATTAAGTAATCAAATAGGGCGATTTGCCAGATCGCCCTGCACCATTCTTTTACCCAAAAATATCTTTGACCTTGCTGCCAAAACGTTTTGCGGCGCTTTCCTGTTGTTTCTCTTCAATCGCCGCGAACTGTTCCAGCAGTTTGCGCTGTTCGCGCGTCAGACGAGTCGGAGTAACAACATTCGCCACGACGAACAAGTCCCCGCGTCCGTGGCCTTGCAACGAAACGATGCCTTTGCCTTTCAAGCGAAAGATCGAGCCGGTTTGGGTGTATTCGGGAATGGTCAGTGGCTCTTCGCCGTCCAGTGTGGGAACTTTGATTTCCGCGCCGAGCGCCGCCTGACTGAAAGTCACCGGCACGCTGACGTAAAGGTTGTTTCCCTGTCGTTCAAACATTTCGTGTTCTTTGACGTGAATGACGACGTACAAATCGCCGTGACCACCGCCGTTGCGCCCGGCTTCGCCTTCGCCCGCCAAACGCAACCGTGCGCCCGTGTCCACGCCCGCCGGAATTTTGATTTCGATTTCCTGTTCGTTTTCGACCCGGCCTTGCCCAAAACAGGTTTTGCATTTGTTGGCGATCATGCGGCCTGTGCCTCGACATTGATCGCAGGTGCGGCTGACCGAAAAGAAACCTTGCTGGAATCGAACCTGCCCCGAACCACCGCAACCGATGCAGGTGATCGGCGACGAACCGGGAGCAGCCCCCGTGCCATTGCAGCTTTCGCAGTTTTCCAGACGCGGAATGGAAATTTTGGTTTTGTATCCGGCGGCAGCTTGTTCGAGCGTGATTTCCAAGTCGTATCGTAGATCGGAGCCGCGTTGCGCTCCGCCGCGACTGGAGCGACGGCCTCCGCCAAACAGGTCGCCGAAAATGTCTCCGAGAATGTCTTCAAAGCCGCCGAAGTCTGCGCTCGCCCATGGAGCCGACGCCGCCGAAGACCCAACGCCCGCGTGGCCGAACCGGTCATAACGCGCTCGGCTGTCCGCGTTCGACAACACGCCGTAAGCTTCGTTCAACTCCTTGAATTTCTCTTCGGCTTCGTGATTGCCGGGATTTTTGTCAGGATGATGCTGCATCGCCAATTTGCGATATGCGCTCTTCAATTCCTGATCTGTCGCGGTGCGGCTAACGCCGAGTACTTCGTAATAATCTCGTTTGCTCAAGTTCGATTTCCTCTGTGATTGTTTGCTTTAGCTTCTTGGTCGTTTTGGGGAAACGAGTTCGTTGAAACCGGGCTGAGTTCCGTGCTTCATCCGATGACGATGTCTGGTGATTCCGCCAGCGATTGTTCCAGCAACCGAGCCACATAATTCACCAATCCGATCATTCGCGCATATTCCATGCGGATCGGCCCGACGACGCCTACGCTGCCAACAATCTGATTTTCGTAACCGTAATGCGAAGAAATCACCGTGCAGCGACTCAAACTCGGCAAGCTGTTTTCGGCACCGATGCGAATCGAAACCGGTTGTTCGGGCGCGCCGCTCAAACACTCAGTCAGGATTTTCACCAGCCGATTTTTCTCTTCAAACACGCGCAACAATTCGCGCAATCGTTCGACATCAGCAAAATCCGGCTTGGCGACAATGTTCGAAGCGCCCTCGACGAAAACCTCGGCGGAATGGTCGTCGTTTTCGGTCAAATCGCGACTGCAGATCATGATCGCGTTTTGCAGCAATCGGTCGTACAAGGCCTTTTCTTCGGACAGCCGTTTCAACAATTCGGCGCGAATCACAGTCAAACTCATGCCCGAAAAATTGGCGTTGACGTAATTCGCCGTGCGGTTCAATTCGTCCTGCGTCAGGTCTTCATCAATCCGTACCAGCCGATCCTGCACCAATCCGGCGCGCGAAACCGTGATAACCAGAATGCGCCCATCGCTGAGTCGCACAAAATCTATGTGTTTGATGACGTTGTGCGTGATGCTTGGCGAAACGACGATGCCGACGCTTTCTGAGAAATGAGACAACAAGTGCGAAGCGCGAGCCATCAATTGATCGCCCCCCGCCCAATTTGCCTGCGAAGTTTCGCCGCGCATTCCGGCTTGAATCGCCACCCGGTCAGATTCCGCCAGAGATTTTTTCCCCAAAATGTGATCCACGTAAAAGCGATACCCTTTTTCGCTGGGAACGCGCCCGGCAGAGGTGTGCGGTTGTTCCAAATACCCCGCATCCTCGAGTTCGGAAAACACATTGCGAACCGTTGCCGCCGAAAGACCTTCGCTGCTGAATTTGGAAATCGCGCGCGAGCCCACCGGCTCGCCGGTTGCAATGTGCGTTTCAATCAGTAAAGCCAACATTTCGCGGCTTCGCTCATCGAGAATATCCAAACTGTTTCTGATCATCGTTGCTCAGTAATAAAATTAGCGTTGAATCCAAAAGTGAGTTTTGCACAACGGCTTGGAAATTAGCATCGCCCTCAAAATAGTGTCAAGCCAAGTACAAAAGCCTGGCAACTTACGGTGACGCTCAAAACTTGCGCCCGCAACTATCAACAAATCTAAGCTTACATGGCGATACCGCAAATTATCAGGAAAGCAGAAGTTCCAAATCCTCTTTGCCCAGATTTCGAATCAGAGAATTGTCAGCGCTGATGATGGCATCGGCCAAATCTCGTTTGGTGTGTTGGAGTTCCAGGACTTTTTCCTCGACTGTGCCTTTGGCGATCAGGCGATAGGCAAACACCTGTTGGGTCTGGCCAATGCGGTGTGCGCGATCAATGGCCTGCGCTTCGACCGCCGGATTCCACCACGGATCAAGCAGAAAAACATACTCAGCGGCAGTCAGATTCAAGCCCAACCCGCCGGCCTTTAAACTGATCAAGAAGAGTTTGCATTCTTCATCAGTTTGAAAGCGTTCGACGCGAGCCTGGCGATCTCGTGTGCGACCGTCCAGGTATTCGTAAACAACGCTTTCCGCATCGAGGTGTTCTTTCAGAATCGAAAGGAAGCTGGTGAACTGCGAAAAGACCAGCACTTTATGGCCTTCGTCAATGACTTCCAACAATTGCGGCAACAGCATATCCAGCTTGGCGCTCGTATCTTTGGAACGTTTGGCGTCAATCAAGCCCGGATGGCAAGCAGCCTGTCGCAATCGCAACAACGCTTCGAGAATCAGGATTTTCGACTTGTTGATGCCCTCGCTTTCGATGCGGCCAAGGAGCGAACTTCGGTAATGTTCTTTCAATTCATCGTAAAGTTTCCGCTGAGCCGGTTCCAATTCACAAAACAGAGTCTGTTCGAGCTTCGGCGGCAAGTCCTTGGCGACTTGTTCTTTTGTGCGTCGCAAGATGAAAGGACGCAACGCTTGCGACAGCAATTTGCGAGTTTCGTCGTCCGGGTTACGAGCGGCGTTGCCAGTCAGTTTGAACACAGAAGCAGCACCGAGCATTCCCGGATTCAGAAAATCGAACAAGCTCCACAACTCGCCCAGATGATTTTCGATGGGCGTGCCGCTCAGCGCCAGCCTGTGATTCCCTTTCAACAATCGCGCGGCTTTTGAAGAAACCGTATCGGCGTTTTTGATCGCCTGAGCTTCATCGAGAATGATGTAATCGAACTTCACATCCTTGAATTCGATGGCGTCGTTTCGCAAGGTGCCATACGTCGTCAAAATCAAATCGTAATCGTTCAACTGCTCGGCCAGATTGCCACGCTCCTGCCCCGTGTGATCCAGCACACGCAGCTTCGGCGCAAATTTGGCGGCTTCCTGTTTCCAGTTGAAGACCAGCGATTTCGGCACAACGACCAGCGATGGCGGGATGACGGGATTGGGGGATTGAGAGATTGAAGAATTCGCCTTGCGAGAATTCTTTTTCTTCAGCTCAACTTCTGGCTCCCTCTCTCTCTCTATCTCTCCTGCACGAAGTTGGCGGCGCATTTCCAACCACGCCAGCACCTGCACGGTTTTGCCCAATCCCATGCAGTCGGCCAGACAACCGCCGAAATTGAATTTTTCCAGAAAGCTGATCCACCCCAAACCTTCGCTTTGGTAGGGGCGCAATTCGCCTTGGAATGCCTTGGGCGGGTCAATCGGCTTGATTCCATCAAAGCTTCGCAACTCCTCACTGGCTTTGGCAAAAGCATCATCAAAACTGGCTTCGGGTTGAGACATTAATAGAGCGTCCAGTACCCCAAGCTGGGATTTTTTGAACACCAGATGATCGTCTTTGACTTCGCCAAGCCCAGCCAGCAATCCGTATTTGCCCAACCATTCTTCCGGCAACATTCCGTAGGTTCCGTCATCGAGCTTGACCAGATTTTCGCCACGCCTCAATGCAGCCAACAGCGCGGGCAATGGGGCTTTCACGCCATCGCCAAAATCCACACTGCCGTGAAGCTCAAACCAGTCAATGCCGGAAGTGACATCAATCTTGAATTTGCCGGATCGCCGATACACTTTGCCTTCGGCTTCGACGTGCCAGCCGCTTCCGAGCAGTTCGCGCACCACGCGCGGCAATTTGCTGGGCGTCAATTCCCAATGCGGAATCGGATCATAAGTATTGGCCTTGACCGGTCGCCAACCGAACCCGCGCAAAGTGTCGGCAGCCCTTTGTTCGTCGGCGAAATTACGTAGCAGAAAACGCCGCACGTCAGGTTTATAAATTCCGCGGCTGCGTTCATAACTTTCGACAGTCGAACCGTCGTAATCGAACGACAGTTCTCCGCGGAGCTTTTGCGGCCCCCAGTAATTTTTCTCCGGTTCTTTGATCGTCAACCGTGGACGCGGAACTCCCGGCACTTCTTCGTAGTGCAAATCTTCCGGCAAATCCAATCGTGGCAGTTGCGGTGCTTTGAGAATCTCGCCAAGCATTTCATCTTTTTGCGACGCGGGGACTGTGACGATTCCCTGCCGGCGCATCAACGAAACCCAGTTGAAAGCTCCCTGCGCGTTGTAGCGCGCAACGCGATCACGCGTAAAAAACAATCCTTCTTCGATCATCAACACAGGCGCAGACAGTTCAAGCCGCTCTTCCCCGCGCCGCAACGAACCAACAATCATGTTTTGCCCGGCTTGCTTGCCCGGACGAACTTCCAGCCAGAATTCGTAAGGTTCGCCTTCATCGAATTCAAACGGCAAGAGCACTTCGCCAAATTCCGGCAAACTCAACCGCCCACGCCCGGTTTTGGCAATCAAGGGAACCACCAAGCTCGGCAACATGCCGGAAATCTGATAGGCATTCGGGATCGAATCGTAGCCAAGGTTGTTGTATCCCGTTTGTCCAATGTCTTTGCCGCCGGAAAGCAAGGTCAGAATTTCGCGGTCGGCATCGTTGGGCAACTTGGCGATGGCACCGCGCGGGATTCGCTGAGACTTGGGACGCGACCATTCGCCGTCTTTTCTGCGGTCACGAAAATACACTGCCAGCACCAGACCACCTTGCGAATGCAAAGTGGAATAAACATCCACGACGTACAGCAATTCGCGACTCTCTGGCCATTCGGCAGTTTGATAGGAAGGAATTTCTTTGGCTTGCAGTCCTAACGAAGCCAACTGTTCGCGCCAGCTTCCAGGTTTGCGTGGTGGAGCCTGAACCAGAGTCTGGGAGGAAGACAGAAGAGCTTTTTTGGCCGCCAAGTAGGAATCCTCTTCTTCGTTTTCATCATCCGTCCATTCCCCATCATCGTCTTCGTCGCTCTCCTCATCGTTGAAATAGTCATAGGCACCCTCTTCCGGGTCTTCCAGAATCAACGCCAATCGCCCGGCGCCGCCCGAACCGCCTTTCAGATAATTTTCGGCGTCGGCGAACAACAGTGCGGCCCAGAGATGTTTGCATAATCCGTTGGATTCGTAATGCGGGCAGGAACAACGAACACTGATTTCATTGCCTTCGCGCCACAGACGAACATTGTATTTTGAGGTTCCCTGGACTTCGGCTTCCAGATTCATCGGAGAGCCGTTTTTGAGTCGGACTTTGCCTTGTCGGTAATACTCGTTTCCGCGAGAGCGAATCTCAGCCGAAAATTCTCCGGCAAGCTGCAAGATAAGTGACATCCACCAAACTCCTTCGAGACGATGATTTTCGCAACGAAGCATTTTACTCCGCGCTCGAAGGAAAAAGTACCACCCGGTCAAAAAAACTTTGGGCGTCAATTTTCAGTGGTAAAGGTCAGGATTTGGCGGGAGGTTCGACGGCAAATTTCTTTCGATCCTTTTCAAGCCAGGTTTCCAGATCGGCTCGAGCTTTTTCCAATTCGTCCTGATTGATCAATCCGCGCCGCAACGCCTCAAAATAGGCGCGCGTTCGAATGTTAAAGGCCAGTTTGTCGTAACTTTCGTCAGGCGTGCCAGCGGCATCGGTGACCAGCAGTTTTTCGTAAAGCGTCGTCAACCGGCTTTCGACGCCGCGCAAACTCAGATGACATTTGCGCGCAATGGCCCAATTCGACAAGCCAAGAGCGAGGTAATACAAGGCTTCGGCTTCGAAGTCTGTCAGCAACGGCTGAGTGAATGCGTCTTTGAAATTCGGATCAATCATATCCGCGCCGTCTTCCAGAACGGCGGCGACAAATCGCAGAAAGCGGTTTTCGGGATTGTTCTTGTCAATGAACCCGTACGCCGGTGGCGGCTGAACCGAACGAACGATCTTGCGAATTTCGTTAATATAAATTTCGTGCGGAAACTGCGTCCAGAAAATGATTCGCGCTTCAGGAAAACCTTTCCAAATGGCTTTGGCGGCTTTGACGCCGGACAACCCCGGCATCTGAATATCCAACACGCAAAGTTGTGGACGTTCGGCCAGCGCCAGCTTGATGACGGTTTCGCCGTCGGCGGCTTCCAGAATCGGCGAATAACTGCCAAACTCGCGCCCCAACAGTTCACGCAAATAGGCGCGTTGAGCCACATTGTCTTCCGCAATCAAAATAGCCATAACTTGATCTTAT
>JAEUQP010001144.1 GCA_016789645.1 Acidobacteriota bacterium
CGACAATCCTTCCGAAGAGCGAACGACAAACAATAATTCTTCGCGCAAATCCCATTGGAGTTGGTACCGATTTTTGTTGGTGGCTGTGCCGACGTTGATTCCTGTTGTGTATTTTTACCTGAGCGGCAAAGAAAAGTGGAAACTGACTGATTTGGCCGTGATTGGTGGGATGTTCGTCGGATACTGGGTGCTGGTTCTGGTGATTGCGGCGCGGGTGCTTCGCAACCGCCACGCTCAGTCCATCACGCTGGCGTCTCCGCTGATTGAAGTTCCCTTGAGCGAGGAGATTCGCAATCGGCTGGTCAGGTTTGCCGACAACCGCAATCAGAAACTCGCGGTTGTGGCGTTTGAGTTGCTCGATCAGGAAATCCCACGCTTTGAACAGGAAGATGAACGTGACCGCGCGCGACGCGATAACGAGCATTTGCGACAGCAAGCCGGGCAAGGCGCGTTTTTGGTGGCGGTGACGACGGAAATTCTGAAGCGATTGTTATTGCTCAGCGGCGCGCAGGAAGAAGATCGAAAAGTCTGGCGCATGCACATCAGCGAAACGGCGGCGCGAATTGTCAGTAACGCGCTTGATCATCGTCAGGCGCTGGCGGAATGAGCCGAAACAACAACCTCAAAAAGCAAAAAGGGCGGGATTTCCCGCCCTTTGGTTTTTTGATGACGAACAAACCTGATCAACCTTCCAACGGCAACCCGCGATACACAATGCTCCAACCGCGTTCCAAACTGGTGGTGATGGCTTCTTCGTAATTGCGTCGCGCTTCGCCGCCAGAAGGAAATTGTTTCAGGATTGGCTGGCCTTCGCGCGGATCATGTTTGATCACGGCGGTCATCGGTTTGGTCAAACCGTCCGAATCCACCATCTGCGCCCGAACCAGTCCGAGAAAGGAAAAAATATCGTTTTTGGTCAAAATGGTCAGATACGTCTGCGGGGAATCATTACCACGTTCAATCATGCTCAAATCCTCTCCTGAATATTTTCTATCAACAATCGCCGAAGGATGATAACACAGCAACTCATTCCTTGCCTGCCACTTTGGCCGGTTTCAGCAAATAAGCCGCCAGCATGACTGCCGTGGCTACTGAAACGGCGATTTTGTAGCGCGTTTGTAACGGAAGCGGCGAGATGAATCCTTCGATCATGCCGGCGACGATCATCAACGGGATGCAACCGACCAGCAATCGGATGGCCAATGCGCCGCGTTCGATCAATGCTTCCTGCCGGGTGCGTTCTCCCGGAGCGATCAGCGACAACCCGATCATCAACCCGGCTCCGCCCGCAATGAAAATCGCGGTGAATTCCAACACGGCGTGGCCGAAAATGAAATTCCAGACGGCTCCCGAAGCCCAGTATTTGATCAGCAAGGCTTGCAGCGCTCCAAGTTGCAACGCCGAGGGCATCAAGGTTCCGACGGTGCCAATGACTGGCAGAATGCTGAAGGCGAACACTTTCAAACTGACGCCGATGTTGTTGGCCATGATTCCGGCAGCTCCGACCGGAGCTTCATCGTTCAAGCGTTGCCACCAGGGTTGATGGTTTTTGACGGCTTGCATCAATCCCGGCGACACCGATGCGAAGTCGGCAAAATCGTCGTTGCGCCAGGTGGCGATGAACGAACACACTCCGATGGCCAGAAAAATCAGAAACGCCGCCAGCGAATACCGAAATGTTTGCCGAAAAATGGCAGGGAATTCGTGCCAGTAAAAATCGAAGATCGAACGCACGCCTCTCGATTCCGAGCGGTAAATCATTCCGTGAGCCTGAATCACCAGATTGTTCAGATAGCTGACCAGTCGCTGGTCGCGCGATTCGACGCGGGCAATCGCCAGATCAGAAGCCGTCCGGCGATAAATGCGTCCCAGTTCGCGAACTTCATCGCGTTTCAGGCTGCGCAAACCGCGCAGGCTTCGCACCTGGTTGGTCAATTCTTCCAGCCGTTTCCAGTTTGCTTTGCGTCGTTCGATGAAGTTGTCGGCCATAAGCACCTCAGAATTTCTGGTAAAGAAAATGTTTGTATCCCACGCTCAGGCTTGGCAGCAGCCAGTCAGGAGCCGACGTCATCAACAGAAAACTGAGCGTCGCATGCGACAAACCAAGCGCCAGCAGATTGGGCGCGCGTTCGTACACCCAAGACCACATCAATCCGCCGATCAGAGTCAACACCATTAACATCAGGTTCGGCAAATGCGCCAGCGAAAACAGCGCCGCCGTCGCCCAGATTGCCCAGCGTGTTTGCTGTCGCTGTTCGTTCGGCGAAGCCGATTCCGCAACCAACAACCCTCGAATTCGGCGATAAATGAACGCCTGAAGCACATATTGCTGCGTGATGGCCCAAATCGGGAGGAACAGCACATTCGTCCAAAAATGCGTAGTTCGATGAAACGAATTGGTGGCGTAACCCAGCGTCACCAGAACGCCAGCGGCGGCCAGCGTGGGCAACGCCACCAAGCGAACCGCTTTAGCGAAATTGCGTCCCGAAAGACCGATGTCGCCAAATCGCTCTCTACGCATTCGTTGCGAATTCAGAATCAACACGAGAGCAAAAAATCCCGGCGCAGCAATCAACCAGCGCGGTTCAGGTTGCAAGGGAATCATCACCCAAATTGTCAGAAAGACCGACGCCAGCACCGACGCGACTTCCAGGCCGCCAATGGTACGAAGTGACATCAATGCCGATTCGGAATGATCGGTGACGCGGCAAACATCAATTGCGTTCTCATCGGGGAGGTTGATCGGTTTCATAGGTACAAGCCGAGAATGAACGACTTCGTTTGGTTCAGGTTATTGCAAATCAAATGTGGCAGCCGCCAGCTCTTTGCCGTTGATCACAATGGCCAGCCGATGCGCGCCGGGATAATGTTTGCGCGTTGTCAGGTCAGCCGTCGCGTGTTTCTTTTGCAGCGCATAAACGCCTGCGCTGTAATTCTTTTCGGAAATCTGAAAAACCTTTTTGGAGGTTTTGCCATTGGCTTTGACGAAATCAACGGTGTATTCCAGCCGCAATTTGCGTTCGCCGGTTCCGCCGACGTGAAGCTCGAACGCAAAGGTCAGATCATTGCCGATGGCCAATCGCTTTGGTGTCAACTTGAGCCGGGTGATTTCGATTAGCGCATTGTCGTCAAATCCAAACAGCCGTAAGGCGCGTTCGTGCCGAGCTTTCAGCAAACCCCGGCATGCGTGTTTGACGATCCAATCGGTGCGCGGCGAAGTTCCAAACCAGCGTTCGCAGAGTTCGATCATGCGTTCGGGATGATCTTTGGAAATGTCATTCAGATTATTGGCGACGCTTTTGCGAACGTATTCCGATTCGTCGTCTTTCAGCTTTTCCAGCACAGGCAAAATCGACGAAGGATCGGCTTTGAATTTCGGCAGCGCCATTGCCCAGGGCAATCGCGGGCGACAACCTTCGCTCGACAAACGGCGCACATGATGGTCGGAGCTTTCCGCCCACTTCAGCATAAACGCCATCGCGCGTTCCGGGTCTTGATGCAAAAACGGACGCACGGCGAATTCCGAACTGCCAAAGCGCGTGAAAAATTCCAGCGCGGGCAGGGACCGTTCCCAATCGTTCAACCCATGCACTTCGACGAATTCGGGAAAGATCATGCCGTCGAAGCCGCGACTTTTCGGCGCGACCTGTTTCAGAATGGCCAACGCCTTTGCATAAGATTTCGGCAGCGTGTGACCCAGGCAAATCGCCGCGTGCCGCATGCGAGCTTTCAACTCTTTGGCTTCCCAATCGTCGTCGAACACCAGCGCGAGAAATTGTTTGCGATCAAAACTGGCGTTTGCCTGCGCAATTGCATCGGCGAGTTGCGTCAGGGTCTTGCGCGTAAAAAATAAATCCTTCAACTTTTCAGCCATACAACTGGATACACCGGCACATTCGCTGGCAGACTGTCGGAAAATGGAGTTGAACAATTGAACGCAGATTATACGTATCGAAATCCGGGTTGATAACCGTTTGTCGGGCAAACAATACACAAAACAAAATTGGGAGGAAATGATGCGTCGCACAAGGATTTTTTGGGCGTTGCTGATTGTCTTTGGTGCATTGAGCACAGCCGATGCGCAGAAACAAAAACCGGTGGCGGATTGGCCTGCTTATGGGCGAGATGCGGGAGGCGCGCGGTTTTCGCCGCTCACGCAAATTCATCGCGGCAACGTCGGCCAGCTCAAAGTCGCCTGGACTTACCGCACCGGCGCAGAAGAGGTGAACGCGGCGGGCAAAAGCAACGCGGCGTTTGAATCCACGCCGATTCTGGTGGATGGCTTGCTGTATCTAACGACGCCATACAGTCGAGTGATTGCGCTCGATCCTGCAAGCGGGAAAGAGAAGTGGGGTTTCGATCCGCAAATTGCGCTGGATCGTCGTTATTCTGAAATGACTTCGCGCGGTGTTTCGGCTTGGCCTGCTGTGACGGACAACAAAAAAGCTGCGCGGCGGATTTTCGTTGCGACCCTCGATGCGCAGCTCATCGCGCTGGATGCAAAGACAGGGAAACCGATTTCCGGCTTTGGCGAAAACGGCGTGATTGATCTGAAGCGGGATGTGCGTTTCGGCAAATATGATGGCTATCAGAATTATCAAGTGACTTCGCCGCCTGCGATCATCGGCGATCTGGTTGTGGTCGGTTCGGCGATTGGTGACAACGGCGCGGTGGAATTGGAACGCGGCGTGGTGCGCGCTTACGACGCTGTGACCGGCAAATTGCGCTGGAGCTTTGATCCGATTCCGCAAACCGAAAAAGACCCGGCGCGCAAAACCTGGGCGGGCGACAGCGCTGTGAAAACCGGCGCGGCCAATGCCTGGTCCATCATTTCCGCCGACGCCGAACGCGATCTGGTGTTCATTCCAACCAGCAGCCCCAGTCCGGATTATTACGGCGGCGAACGCAAAGGCGACAATGCACGCGCCAATTCCGTTGTGGCGATCAAGGCTTCGACCGGCCAGGTCGTCTGGCATTTCCAGGTTGTGCATCACGATTTGTGGGATTACGACGTCGCTTCGCAGCCGATGCTCGTCAATCTGAAACGCAGCGACAAAGAAATTCCCGCCGTTGTCATCGGCACCAAGATGGGGATGTTGTTCGTGCTTGACCGCCGCGACGGCAAACCGGTTTTCCCAATTGAAGAGCGTCCTGTGCCGCAAACCGATGTGCCGGGCGAACAATCGTCGGCCACGCAACCGTTTCCGAAATTGCCGCGCCCGTTGGTTCCGCATCAACTGAAACCCGAAGACGCCTGGGGATTGAATGACAAAGACCGCGCGTATTGCCGCGACAAAATCGCCAGTTTGCGCAACGAAGGCATTTACACCCCGCCCAGTCTGAAAGGCTCGCTGGTGATTCCCGGCAATGTCGGCGGCATGAATTGGAGCGGCATGGCTTTCGATCCGACGCGCAATCTGCTGTTCGTCAACACGAACGTTTTGCCGTTTGAAGTGAAGCTGATTCCGCGCGATGAATACAACAAGATGCGCGAAACCGGCGCGACCAATCGCGTCAAAGGCGAATTCGGACGACAAACCGGCACGCCTTATGCGATGTACCGCGAACCGTTGATGTCGCCGACCGGGACGCCATGCATCGCGCCGCCGTGGGGAAAATTGACGGCGGTGGATTTGGCTTCGGGCGAAGTTCGTTGGGATGTTCCGCTGGGACGCATTCCGCAACTGGCTTTGATCGGCAACAAAGCCGCCGAATACGGTTCGATCAATTTGGGCGGTTCGATGGTGACGGCGGGCGGAGTGGTGTTCATTGCCGCCGGGATGGACGACAAACTGCGCGCCTTTGACGCTGAAACCGGCAAGGTCATTTGGGAAGGTCAGCTTCCAGCCAGCGCGCAAGCCGCACCGATGACGTATGCGGTGGGCGGCAAACAGTTCGTGGTGATTTGCGCCGGAGGACACGGCAAGCTCGGCACCAAACGCGGCGATTCGGTGGTGGCGTTTGCGTTGCCGTAAG
>JAEUQP010000040.1 GCA_016789645.1 Acidobacteriota bacterium
CAACAACGGAGACAAAATCGTCAGTCAGGCGCAAAAAAGCGTCGGCGACATTTTGAATGCCGCCCAAACCGCCGTCACCAATCTGAACACGATCTCGGATGACATCAAGGTCATGACCAAAGACATTCGCGACGGCAAAGGATCCGCTGGCAAGTTTTTGCGCGACGAAGATTTTTACGTCAACCTGAATGACACCATTCTGAAGGCGCAAACTCTGATTTCCGCGTTGAAAGAAGGCGAAGGAACGTTCAGCAAACTGGTCAATGATCCGCAACTGTACACACAGATCACTGACACAGTCACCCAGCTTCGCAGCATTTCGGAACAGCTCAACACGCAATTGACCAAAGGCGAAGGCACATTGGGCAAATTGGTCAAAGACAACGAGCTTTACAACAAGGCCAATGCCCTGCTGGCCAAAGCCGACCAGATTTCTGCCAAGCTCGACAACGCCATGGCCAAGATCGAACGCGGCGAAGGTAATCTGGGCAAATTGCTCAATGATGAAAAACTGTATGCTGATGCTCGCGATACGGTGGAAAAGCTGAATGCCATCACCACCCGATTGGAAAAAGGCGAAGGCACTGCCGGAATGTTGCTGAAAGACGACAAGCTTTACAACAACGTCAACACGTTGTCGGCTGAGATGACCAAGCTGATTTACGATTTCCGTCAGAACCCTAAGAAGTATCTTTCGATCAAGGTGACGATCTTTTAAATTGTCGATCTCGCTTGATTTAATTAACCGACGTTACGCTAATCGTGCAAACACAAAAACGAAACGCCAACGGCAGCTTCGCGCCATGCCCGGTGAAAATGACTCGCGGCGACCGCGTAGCCAATAAAAATGCGATGATCACCAGTTTGTAGTCCGAACATCCGCTGTTCGACTTTCCGAACAAGATCACGGCAGATGGCTGGAAGAACTTGGGACAGGAACGCAGCTCGCTCCCCTCAGCAAAATGTGAATCCGTCATGCTTCCATGACTGATCGGTCACTTTTTTATTACCGACTTTTGGTTTTCTGAACGGCCTTGATCACCCTAAAAAATTGGTGACAGCAACTATCTTTTTAAATTATAGCAGCTTGCCCCCAGCAACGTCGCGTCGCCAGCCAACCTGCCGCCCTATGGCATCTGGCTTGCTTAATCTGCGTGCGGTCAAGAAGACATCGTTTACTTAAGGATTCCTTATTATGCTCATTTCAACCAGTGTAGACCGAACAACCAGGAAAGCTCCGATTGTCCCGTCCCGTTTTCAACCTGATGATTGCTCCCCAAAGTTTTTTCGTATCTCTGCCACCAGTTTCATTGGGCTTGCTGATGTTTGTTCTTGCCCACCTTAGAATTACGAGTGTTCTAAACGTCTCGCGCCTGTTTGTTCACTTGTGCAGTCAATTGCGTTCAACAGAATTCGCTGGGCAGACAAGCCGATGTTACTTTCGCAACCAGCCCCCCCAGCCCATTGGCTGGAGAGGCATTGAACCGCACGGAGGCCTCAACTCAAAATGTACCGCAAGCTAGAAAAGAAAGAACTGCTGCATCTGATTATCGCCGTCGCTGCGCTGAGCCTGTTAGTCGCCTGCGCCAGTTGCCAGCAGCCCCCACAAAGCAACAAGCGCGTAACCATAGGGATTCAGACTTCGCCAGCCATGGCGCTGGTGATGGTCGCCAAGGACAAACAATTCTTTGCTCAGGAAGGCATTGACGCCGAATTGAAGGAATTCACTGCTGGCAAGTTCGCGCTTCAGGCTTTTCTCGGCGGCTCGTTGGATTTCGCTGTCGCCGGTGAAGTGCCTGTGACGCTCTCCACATTGCAGGGCAGCCAGTTCCGTGTGCTGGCGCAGGTTGTCGAAAAGACGATTTCAGAAGTTCGTGTGGTGGCGCGGCGCGAAGATGGAGTGAACGACGCTGCCACCTACTTTAAAAAACAGAAGCGCAAGCTGGCGACTTCCTTTGGCGGCGGGCCGGAATTTTTTACCTACAATTTTCTGAAACGGCACGGCATCGCGGCCAACGAAGTTGAAATCCTGAGCCAGCAGCCTCAGGATATGCCTGCCGCGCTGGTCAACGGTAGCGTGGACGCGATTTCCATCTTCGATCCGTTCGCTTTCATCGCCGAAAAACAGATGGGCGACAAAGGCGTCACTTTCGCCGACCCGGATATTTACTCGGAGTTGTACGTCATCACTGTTCGTCAGGCGATGCTGGATCAAAATCGCGCCACAGTGGACGGTCTGATCCGGGCAATGGTCAAAGCACAACAGTTCATCAACGACAATCCTGATCAGGCGAAAGAAATAGTCATCAAATACACCAAGCTCGACCGCGATGTCGTAGACGGCATCTGGAAAAACTTTGTCTTCGCCGCGGCGCTCAATCAGCGTTTGCTTGATTACCAGAACCAACAGGCGGCGTGGGCTAAAGAGAAAGGAACAGTTCCGGCCAACGCGACTGTTCCGGATTTCCGCCAAGCCATCTTTGCCGATGCGTTGAAGGGTGTGAAACCGGAAGCCGTGCAGTTGCCTTAAGCCGGAGCACTGACTATGAAACTGATTCGCTTGGCATTGCCCATCATTCTTTTCCTGGCGGCATGGGAGTTGATCTCTCGCTCAGGCTGGGTCAACGCTGCGCTCTTTCCGCCTCCGTCGAAAGTGGTGTCAGCGTTGACGGAGATGCTCAGATCGGGCGAGATGTTTCGGGATATGCAAGCCAGCTATTTGAGATTAATCGTGGGACTGACTGGTGGCGTGTCGGTGGGAATGCTGCTGGGATTGCTGACTGGCCGCATAAAGTTGGTGGCTGATTTGCTGATGCCGCTGATTCAAATTCTGCGTCCGTTGCCACCAGTGGCAATCATTCCGCTGGTGATTGTCTGGTTCGGCATCGGTGAACCAGCGAAGGTTTTTTCCATCGGATTCGCAGTCTTCTTTCCAGTCTGGATCAACAGTCACCTAGGCGCTCAGCAGGTGCCGCAAAGATTGTTGTGGAGCGCGGCGACGCTGACCAAATCGAAATGGCGCACTTTCAGCCAAGTGATCTTTCCGGCGGCGTTACCTTTCATCGTGGCAGGTTTGCGAGTCGGAATCGCCTTGTCATTTGTGATGGTCTTTGTGGCCGAACTGACGGGCGCGTCAGAAGGCATTGGCTATCAAATCTCAACAGCGCATCTGGCCTATCGCATTGACAAGATGATGGCCGCGCTGGCCGTGCTCGGAGCATCGGGCGCGCTGGCGGATTATCTGTTCGCCGTCGGAATCGTGAAGGTCTACCCGTGGTTGAAGTTCGCGCAGACAAAATGAACGACGCCCAAATCAGCGTCAAAAATCTTTCAGTCGCATACCGCGATGCGGTGGTGCTGAAACAGATCAGCCTGGATGTGCGACGCGGAGAGTTCGTCAGCCTGGTTGGGCCTTCCGGTTCGGGCAAAACGACGCTGCTCAATGCGCTGGCTGGTTTCATTCCGGCTAGTGGTGAATTACACGTTCCCGGTAAAGTCGGCGTTGTCTTTCAGGATTACTCTGTCTTCCCTTGGATGACCGTAGCGCAAAACATCGCCTTCGGCTTGGAAAATGGGAAAAAAGAAGATCAAGATGAAATTGTCCGACATCATCTGAAGCTCATCCAATTGGAAGACAAAGGCGACAGGTATCCAGCGCAATTATCCGGTGGACAGGTCCAACGCGTAGGAATTGCGCGCGCGCTGGCGCCTGAACCGGAAGTGATCTTCATGGACGAGCCTTATGGCGCGCTCGACCGGCACACTCGTGAGAAGATGCAACAGTGGCTGCTTAATGTTTGGTCAGCCGAACACAAAACGATTATCTTTGTCACGCACGATATTGATGAAGCGATCTTTCTTTCAGACCGCGTGCTGGTGCTCAACAGTGGAAAAGTCGCCGCCGAGCATCACATCCCCTTCGATCGCCCCAGGGATGAAGATATCAAATTTTCTTCAGAGTTCATCCGACTGAAGAAGGAGATTTACGACAGGATGAATTAGCAACCCTCACGCGCCTCAACGTAAAAGTTATCCCCTTTGAACCTGAGGCGACACCATAAACCAGTCAATAAATGATTTGCGAGGATCAAAGGATAAAGCAGGAAGTATGACGAATTTAGCAACAAAACTTGGGATTGAAACCGAAACTAAAGCCCCTGCGGGTATGGTCTTGATTCCCGCCAGCGACTTCCTGATGGGCAGTGACAACGGCAGCGAGGTCGAGAAACCAATGCACAAAGTCTACGTAGAGGCTTTCTATCTCGACACCACACCCGTCACCAACCGTCAGTTTACAGCATTTGTCGAAGCGACCGGTTACCGCACCACCGCCGAGCGACTGGAAAAGATAGTACAGACGCAAGAAGGCGGCGTTCAATTGGCTGAACAACTGGCTGGGATTTCCTGGCGCACTTTCGCCACTCCCGACCGACAGGATCATCCAGTTATCTACGTTAGTTGGCACGACGCCGAAGCTTACGCAAAATGGTCAGGCAAACGCCTGCCGACGGAAGCCGAGTGGGAGAAAGCCGCGCGTGGCGGTCTGGAAGGAAAACTCTTTCCTTGGGGCGATGAAGCGCCGGGTGAAGGTTTTGCCAACTGGAATCGCGCGCAGAAAGACCCACAAGCCGTTCCGCCTACCACCCCTGTCGCCAGCTTCCAACCCAACTGTTACGGGCTGCACGATATGGCTGGCAATGTGTGGGAGTGGTGCGCGGACTGGTACCTCGATCCGTACTACGTGCTCAGTCCATCAGAAAACCCAAAAGGACCGGAGCGCGGCCAGTATCGCGTTCGCCGCGGCGCTTCGTGGAATATCCGTGAGGATTTCCGGCTACGATGCTCCAATCGTGGCGCGATGCTGCCGGATCGCGCTTGGCCGAATCTGGGTTTCCGATGTGCAATGTCTGTTACGGATAAGAGATAAGGCAAAGTTATGGATCAATTTAGTGAAAGGCCGCCGCGCGCACCTATGCATGAGCTTGTGCGCGCGGCGCTGGATGAATTGCTGCCTGCAATGATCGCAGACGGCGGTGGCGCTGAATTCGTTTCGTTGGAAAACGGTGTCGCCACCTTCAGGTTGATCGGTTCGTGTCAGTTCTGTCCAAGTCGCCAACTGAGCGCTGACGCGTTTCGGCGCGGCGTACAAGAGCGAGTGCCTGAAGTAGCAGAGGTAGTCATTCTCTATCAGCCCCTGCCCAGTTATGGCGAACAACTTGTCGCTCTCGCTGGCAGGTAATAGCAAACACCAATCGCCGTCTTCAAAACCGCGAAGGAATCTATGGCAGGAAAGATGGGACACAGTGGTTATGAATTTTCGCCGGAGGCTATGCTACCCGCTTGGTTTGTTACCGATGAAGAGTTGGTGATAAAAGAGTGGCACGAACCTGGATACGACCTTCTGCTCTCTGTTGGCAAAGAGAATGATTTGTCGGCACATAGACTTTCAGTTCG
Organism: Acidobacteriota bacterium; assembly: GCA_016789645.1. GTDB lineage: Bacteria > Acidobacteriota > Blastocatellia > RBC074 > RBC074 > RBC074. The sequence goes on from JAEUQP010000040.1 coordinate 5,455, forward strand.
TCTTTCCCCTGAAATTGAATACGAAAGCCTATGGCAATGGATACTTGACCGAAGCGATGAAAATTTTGAATACATTGGTGAAGCAATCCGAGTTCTTGAAGAGCACATTGCGATTCTTCAAGAGTTCAGCAAAACCGACCTGCCCCGACCAATTGAACTATTAGTTGAACAACTCGAAAAAGTTGAAGGTCTACAACAAGTCGTAATTCCATACATCTATCCACCTAAAACAGGTCGTCGCCAATTGCGATTGGGCTTCAAGATTTCACCGGTTCAAGGCTTGAAGCTGATGGAAGCGGCAAAACAAGATGGTGGTGCTGAGTATGTGGATTTGGTCGTAGCCTGTCGTCTGAAAACCATTTGGGAAGGCGATTTGTTGCGTCGTGTAGATTTCCTCGGAGTTCAGCCTGTACTGCACGATGCAACTGAGCGACATCGGTTGTGGGAAACAACCCGCGAAGAAATCAAAGCCACAGAAGAAGCCAAAGTCACCCAGTTTTTGAGCCATGCATTCAAGACTCCGCTGGCCAATACGCAGCGACTGCTTAACACAATTCGATTGCCGGGACTCGATCAAGCATTGCGAAACGAGCTTTCGCTGGAGTTGGAATCGCTAATCACGGATGTGGACCACCTGGCCAGCCTGTTGCTGTTCGTCAACACCGCCGAGAAGATTCGCGCGCCGGTGCGGCTGCTTAGCGCAGGTGAGCCGACGGACTGGCCGCGGATCACGCTGGATGACATCCGCTACGTGGTGGCTACGACTTTACAAAGCGTGCATAACAAGCGCACAGGCAAGCAGGGGGATGTCGAGAAAGTCGAGCTTTTATTTGCGCAGCACGACATAGCAGTCCCGTCGCGCGACCTGTATCTTGAAGGGCTGACGCCTTATCGGCAGTTGGCGCAAGCGTTAATCAGCACGGTTGATTTCGCGGCGGACGGTGCCTTTGCCATTTGCCCGTTCGTCGAATCTGGCAGGTTGGGAACCAGCGATGTAGCCAAAAATGCCAAGACGACCCTGCTCAACCTGCTGCTGACGGAATTGATCGTCAACGCCTTGAAGAATGCCAGTGAAACCGAGCCGCGACTGTCGGTGCAGATCGCGCTCAACCGCGAGCCGGAACAGTTGGAATTGCGGGTCTTCAATAACGGCGCGGTGATGCTGCCTCAGGATGTCAAGAAACTCGACCGGCTGATGGCCGAAACGCCGGGCGAAAAGCGCAAGGCTCTCGGTTGGTTTTTAAACCGCCAAGCTACCACTGTCTTTGACTGGGATTTCTTCGGTCGCCAGCCGGAGGAATCCGGCACGCTGTTAGTCGTCGGCCTGCCGCTCGACCGGCAAGCTGCAAATGAAGCCTGATCAATCGGCTGAATGGCCAAAACCTGTTTTGCCGAATTTGCCTATGCCATTGCGCCAGTTATTCGTTTACCAAATCCCGCTCTGACCAAGTAGTGCTGGGCAGCCATTGCGTATTGGCGAGCGACGTCTTAAAAGCGTGGCTGAGGAACTAAGGGGCTGCCGCGCTTCCTGTATAACTCAATCGTGTTGCGCAGGCATTGGCGAGCCGCGTTTTAAGCGGCTGTCTGCCAGGCCGCGTGACTTGCTTACTTTCCGGGAAGGAGAGCATCATCGTGTTGAGAATCGGTATAGTCGAAGACGAGTTGCGTGACCTGCTGGACGTTATCTCGAACTTGCGTGCGCTTGATCCGAGCGGCGAACGAATTGGCATCGTGCCTTTACTGATAGCCGCCGACAGCCTTAGCAGCATAGATAAGGAGGCGGCTGCGTCCGAAAAATACTTGCGAGCTGCGCTGGCCGCTAAAGGCATTGACCAATTGGTTTTCCCGGCAATCATAAAACTCGGCCAGTTGGACTTGACCCGCCCACTAGACCGCGCGCAGGCGCTCGCCCGGCTGGCGCAAGAGCAGGTCGAGATAATCCTCAGCGATTCCTGGATGGGAAATGATTTTGCTGGCGTCTTGCTGCTCGACGCCGCGCTGTCAGAACAACGCTGGGCAGCGCAAGCTTGGAAGGGCTGGTTAATGACCAAGCATGAGCGCGTTGCGATGAAGTTACTGTTCCGTCCCAGCAAATTTGACCCCTACCGCTGCTATATTAATAAAAGTGACATCATTCGGACTACGCTGGGAGAATGTGATTCCAAACTTGCCGAGTTGATTGAGCAGGCAGAGCAACAAAAGCAGGCCTCAAGTCTGGTGCGCGGGCTGCGGCAATTCGAATTTCTGGTCGGAGCCAGTCCTTTGCTGAATGGTCCGAACGGAGTTTATGAAATGATCGAAGTTTGCGCCGGGAATTCTTTGGCCGTGCTGATCAATGGTGAATCCGGAACGGGCAAAGATCTGGCGGCGCAATCAATTCATGAACGGTCGGAGCGCCGAAACAAGAAAATGATCTCGATCAATTGTTCGGCCTTTCAGGAATCGCTGCTTGAATCCCAACTCTTTGGGTACGTCAAAGGGGCTTTTACCGGGGCGCAAACCAACAAGGATGGGCTGTTCAAGGCCGCAAACGGCAGCACACTATTTCTGGATGAAATCGGAGAAATGAGTCAAGCCATGCAAGTCAAGCTACTGCGCGCGCTGGAGAACAAACGCATCATGCCGGTTGGCGCTACCGAAGATTTCCCGGTTGATGTGCGAATCATTGCGGCAACCAAACAGAACCTTCCGAAAATGATCGAAGCCGGGCAGTTCCGTGAGGACTTGTACTATCGCATCAGTGTGATTCGAATCGAAATGCCGACTTTACGCGCTAGACCCGAAGACATTCCGATCTTGACACATCATTTTGCCAATCAATTCAAAGGCTCCAGACCATCGCCCATTGGCGTGTCACAATCGGCGCTCAACGTTTTTCAGTCATACGATTGGCCCGGCAACGTTCGGGAATTGTGCAGCCGGATCGAGGAGGCTTTGGCCTTCATGCGTGACGGGCACACACTTGATGAAGAAAACCCGGTGATCAAAAGGCTTGCCGAAGAATCACGCCGCCGCGCCAATACGGGTTCGTTGCCAGCAATTTCGGCATCAAGCGTGTCAGCAACTGGCAACGAAGCTGATCCGGCGCTAGCAAGTGAAACAACCGTCACCACAAGCACAGGATCGCTCTATCGGGATATGAGTACTGAACAACTTCTGGAACTGATCAAACGGAAACAGGTCGTCAAAAAGCTTTCACAATGGGCGAAGATTATCGGAGTGCCAAAGACTATCGAACTCGCCAATCTAACGATTCAGTGGCTACATGGCCGTCTGCCGAACGACTCGGAGGCGCAAGAGTATTTCAATGAGAGTTACACCGCCTGGAAAGGCTGGCTACACCAGAATAAAAAGAAGCTGCTCAAGATCGAATAGGCATGTTGAAAAGACTTGCTTTAGCCTAGAGACACCATCTGCCACGCCAGTGTGACCACAAGATAACTGAACCGTCATGGCTTTATCGCTTTTTGATCTTCGCAAAGAATAGCTCCTATCCTCAGCCTAGCGACGCCCACTCATCGCATTTTCGTAAGTTGAAGGCTTTTCTAAGCTTGTCTCGCACCTTTCGCCAAACCTTCAAGTCCTCAAAACTCGTGGCATAGGGAATGCCTTTAGCAGCAGCGTCCAATATCAAATGCGTGGCGATAATGCTGGATGCGACTGCGCAAGCCCCAAAACAAAAGAATCAAGATAGGAAGTCGTGATGTGCTCAATCGGAGCAAAGAAGTGGCCACGCTGCTTCTTGACGATTTCAATCGTCATCGAATCAACGTGGCCTGCTGTACTACCAAACCGGAATCGCTGGCTGGAACCCAGCGATTCCTTTCAACTCGGAGAATAACAAAATGACTAAATTCCGCAAGTTTTTGCTTTGTGTTTGTGCTGCGGCCTTGATGATCGTGGCTCAAACTTCCGCTTCCACCAGCGCCCAGAGCACCTGCAACACTCAACATAAATGCAACTGTGTTTTGTGGGTGCGCTGTGCCAGAGTGCCGTCACTACCCTATGGGCTGAACACCATGCAGGACAAGAAGAACATTATCAACAGCTACACGCCTGCTGTCGGATCGGTGGCGATCATGAATGTCGGGAAGTGGGGGCACGTGGGATACGTAGCTGCGGTGAATAAGGATAGTCGCGGCAACGTTATTTCGATCAAGGTCGAAGAAGCCAACTACACTCCTTGCGTCATCGGCAGCCGGACTGGTTCGCCGTCAACGCTGAAAGTGGTTGGTTACTATCGCCCACGCTAACACTCAACGGGTTGGCAGAACCGTCGTCCAAGCGGTTTCTGCCGACCCCATTTCACAAACCATTATTTGCTCAGGAGAGAAAAACATGACGCGGAAAATTCGATCTATCGCATTCTCGATTCTTTGCCTCATCATATTTTGTTGTGGGCTGTCGGGAAACTCGCTGGCCCAGTCAAACAAAAGCGAAGTCGCTCCGGTCAATTCACAGGACGACACACAGGTTCTGCGGATGTTGTTGAATGAAGTCAGGCAATTGCGCCTGACTTTGCAACAGACCAACGTCAACGCCTATCGCACACAAATCGCTCTTGAGCGACTGCGGTTACAGCAAACGCGGGTTGACAAGCTTACGCGCGACCTGGCGGAGCTTCAGATGCAAATGAATGAAGCGGCCAGCAATCGCCCACGATTGGCCGAACGACTCAAAGAGCTTGAAGCCAGCATTAACCAGGAATCGGATACGGCTCGGCGCGCAAATCTGACAATGGAATACAAGGATTTGAAGTTCAATCTGGCGCAGCGGGATGAGTGGGAACAGCAGCAACGCGATCATGAAGCTCAATTGAACCGGCTGTTGCAAGTCGAGCAGGCCAAGCTCAGTGAGTATAACGAACAGATTGACAGCCTTCAGCGCGACTTGGAAAGGCTACTCATCAGCGACAAACCCGCTTCTCCCCCAAACCGGCGTTAATGAGTTGAAGCTGGGCTTTTTTTTTCTTGAAATTGAAAGGAGCACGCAATGAATCACTGGGAAATGCGTAAACCGCCGGATGTCAAATATGAACAGGCGTTCGCTTATCAAAACCAGCGTCGCAGGCCTACCGTGATGCCTGAACGGGAAGAAGAAGTCACGCCGGAATCGTTGATCGTCTATTGCATCAAGCGCAGGTGCGGCGAGCCGGTTCCCTTCACTCGCCGGATGCAGAAACGCGAGATGGATTTTGTCGGTTTCGATTGGCTCGGCGATGCAATTTACCTTTGCTGCGAATGCGGAGGCCACAGGAGTTTTGGACTGACATTGGATGGAACGATCAAGGAGACGACTTGGGACGGTTTGACAACGCGCGGGGCACGAAGGTTGCTGAGACCGATGTTCGGGGTTTCCTGATCGCAAAGAAGGGAGAACTGAAATGATCCGAGACGCAATTGCCACAACTCAACCTGAATCGTTTTACGAACGATTGATTCGGTATGCCGCGCGGACGGCTGAATGGATGATGACGGCGGCGTCGGCCACCACTAGCGTGGTCGGCGCGATGGAGATGGTTTCCGAATATAAACCGGTGGCCGCCGGATTGGCGCTCGGTTTGAACGTGACACTCTTCGCTTCGGCGCATCCGGCCAACGACGAACGGTCGCTGCAGCCGGGGCACAAATACCCCGGCACGGCGAGACTGTTGGTTTGGGTCGCCTGCCTGGTTTTCAGTTCGTGGCTGAGCTACGTCGGTTTCTTCAAGCTTTACAGAACGGAGGTCGTGGCGGGCAATCAACAACGCGCGGTGCAAACAGTCATTCACGAAGCGACAGGCAAGTTGAACCTGCTCAGAAGCGACGCGCTCAGCCATCTCAACGCGCAATTGCCGCCGCTGGACGCGCAAATCGCCGCTGAAAACAGAAGAATCGAATTCGCGCGGCGAAAAGGTTTGAGCTTTTCGCTCAAGCAATCGGATCGGCTGAACGCGCAGAAGAAACAAATTGCCGACGCAGTGAGGAAGCTTGACGAGATGCGGTTGCTGGACAGCGGCAAGCTGACCGGCGATCCCGACGCAGCGCGAAAGGAGCTTTTCGATGCTTTTCAGCGCGCGGCTTCGGTATATGCAGCGCTGCCCGCGGAGTTCAAACAGAAGAATCCGTTCCCGCAACAGCCGTTGGAAAAGCCGACCTCCACCAACCTGCAAACGCTGGCTTGGGAGCAATTGAAAGACGGCGTGCCATTCGCGTGGTTTCTTCTTTATGTCGCATTGGCGCTGGACTTGATTCCGACTCTGTCGGTGCGGTCGCGGACTTCGATGCGTCGCGCGCCGACTGCGATCAGGGATGCGCGGTTGTGGGTGGTCGAATTGTGGCATTCGCTCTTTCGCAGGCTTTCGGTCAAAACGGATTCGATTCGGTTGTTGATCGAAAATTATCCCGAACTGGATGCCGAAGTGAATTTTGACGCGGAGACAGGGACTCCATTTCTGAGCGACCTGCAAACGCATTTCGACACTCTGGAGCGCGAAATCGGCGAAATTGAAAACGGAGTGGCTATGCAGATTGTCTCCGTCACATCTTCATCGGGCGCGGAGTTGTCGCCCGATCTGCCGCTGGCGGCTCAGTTGAACGAAGATCGCGTGATCCGCCTGAAATTGGAATCCGTCTTCAATGAAGTAGAAATAGAGGAGGTGGAGATATGACGTTCCCGGTTTCTTATCTTCGCGGCGGCGCAACAGTGTTGGGCGGATTCGTGGCCCTCAATTTCGCCTGCATTGTCGCCGTCGTTTCGCTGGACGTGATTGGCGGAGTTGCGCCGCAGTTCGGGTTGCCGTTGGTCGTCGCGTTGCTGCTGGCGTTCGGCGCGTTGTTGACGCTCGGAGCAAGCCGTAGGCTGCGGCGGCGAACAACAGCAGAAAACCCGCAAGCGCAATTCGCCGAACATAAAGCCGCGACAAAACGCTCTTCGGCGGCGAACGCCAGCGCGTCAACGGCAATAGAATTCACGACTTGTCCTCGGCCAGCCACAGTCGGCTACTGGTCGGCGATGATAATTCGTCGCCGACCGGCAGCGCAGTGGCGCAAGGCGGGTAAAAAGGAGGTAGGTTATGAACTGGCTGCAGAGGCGACTTGAACACGCGACAGTGCGGCGGCGATTGACGGCGATTGCGGCGCTGCTGACGCTGCAATCATTGTTGTTCACAGTTTGTTACATCGCCGCCTGGCTGCATTTGCGTAAAAACGATCCGCGCAAGGCTGAAAATTTGCGTGGCGTCAGTTATTACGCCCGGCCCAAGTTGCTTTTCGCCGGATTGGAAATCACGCGCGAACAGCTTGCCGCTTATCTGGATGCGCTCGGCTATCAAAACTGCGCGGGAATCGAAGCAGGCGCTTTCTATTTCGAAGGCGACGCACTGAGGATCAACGCGCGGCTGCCGGAGTTTCAAAGCGCGACGATTCGTTTTGATGGTCGCCGCATCCGTGCGATTGAATCTGACGGATCAATTGTCGAACGGCTGGAACTTGAACCTCCCGCACTGCTCAACGTGATTCGGCAGATCAAGGACGAACGGTTGTTTTCGATGAACGCGCGCCGCGTCGTGTTGTCGGAAGATGAAGCGATGGCTTCTCATCTGTACCCGACGACGGTCAGCGTAGAAGATCGTCGCTTCGCCAGTCATAACGGAATTGACGAGCTTGGAATTCTTTCGGCGGTTTTCATACGGCGCAAAGGCGGCGGTTCGACGCTGGTTCAACAGTTGGTGAAGATTGCCGTGCTCGGCGACGTTTCGACGGGCTGGTCGTCTTCAGGGCTGTCGCGCAAAGGCAAGGAACTATTCTTGGCCTTGGCCGCCTGTCGGCAGATGACGAAGCCGGAAATCTTCACGGCCTACGCCAATCACTGCCCGATGGGCGGCGGCGACGCAGCGGGCAGGCTGACGCTTTACGGTTTCGGCGCGGCCAGTCAGGAATTGTTCGGCGTAGAGGCGAACAAGTTGACACTGGGCCAAGCCGCTGCGATGGCGGCAATGATCCATCGGCCAAACCATTATCTGAGGGCGGCGCGCGAAGGAAATTACGACGCCTTGCTGCGTCGCCGCGCGTTTATTCTCGATGCCGTCAAAGAGCAGTTCGCCAGCCGCTACACGCCGGAAATGATTGCTGCAGCCAAATCTGAACCGGTTAAATTTCTGTTTGTCAGTGAACGCGAAATGGAAAAACCGCTCGATTTGATTTCACGCCACTTTCAACGTTTCGCCGCCGCTCAGGCGCTGGGACTCAGCGAACCGAATTTCAGAAAAGCCGGGAACGCGCGCGTATATCTGACGCTTGATCCTGATTTGCAGGCAGCCGCCGGGCGAGCGACACAAGAGCATCTTCGACGACTCGATCCGCTAGTTGATTCTGCACGAAGACGACAACACGTAATCAGCGTAGAAGCTGATCCAATCCAGGCGGCTATGGTGGTGATGGATACTCAGTCAGGCGAAATTCTGGCGATGATAGGCAGTCGCGGCGATGAAGAGTTCAACTACGCGATGGCGGAAAGATCGCCGGGCAGCGCCGTCAAGCCTTTTGTCTATCTGGCTGCGCTGGCCGAAGGTCGGCTGCGCGGCGAGCCTTTCACCGCTGCGACTATCATTCATCCGCTGGCCGATCCGGTTGACGATTTCCGCCCGCTGAGCCACCCGGGAGAAATCGCCAGCGCGCGCCGCAACCTGGCAGTCAGCGGCAATGCGGCGGCTTGCGTAGCGGCGCGCTCTGCCGGTTTGGAAAAGACGCGCGATTACATCGAGCAATTCACTGGCGCGCGCTCACACGATTTGACCGGAATGCTGGCCATCGGCGGATCAGCCGGTTCGGAAGTCAGCGCCGTCAATCTGACCGCCGGTTACGCGGCGCTGGCCAACGGCGGATTGAAGCTTGCGCCGACGGCTTTCACGGCTGTCTATCAGGACGGAAATAAAATCACTCAACCACCAGTGACGGCGACGCGAGTGGCCGCCCCTGCGCCGGTTTACGTTCTGACGCAGATGTTGCGCTCGGTCGCGCAACCGGGCGGAACCGCACAGCGCGCCCTGCCGTCAGCCGGATTAAAGAACTCGGCGCAGATTGCCGCAAAGACCGGAACCGGTCAGGTGGCCGATCTGTGGTTCTGCGGTTATTCGCCGAAACTGGCTGTCTGCGTTTGGGTAGGAATGCCGAAGAACAAACCTGCGCTTCAGATCAGGGACGGTTTCGACGGCGCGCGCGGAGCATTGCCCATCTGGGCGGCTTTCATCAAAGACGGCGTCAGAAAATATCGCCCCGATCTGCTGGCAGGCGAGTTCGATCAGCCGCCCGACGTGAAGACGCAACACGTGGATAAACGACGCGGCTGTGAGATTGACGGCGAACACAGTTCGTTCGAGTTTTTCATTGCCGGGCGAGAAGCCATTCCCTGCGTTCAGATGAGGCGAAACCGTTGAGACATTGAAATGTTCCGAGTAATTGCCAGCCCGATTCGCATGTCTTCCAGACTGCGAAGCATCGGCCATTCATACCTTCTTTTCCGAAAGGTTTTTCCCGGAAAACCCGCAGGCCGGAAGCGCTGCGTACCCAGGGTTGAGCAGTTACTGTTCCGAAACAATCGGCAAGGCCACCCCCATAAAACCGGCGGGTTACTCCATCGCATAACCCGCATCCCGCCAGGCCTTGATTCCGCCCGCCATCGAAAGCACGTTCGTGTAGCCCATCCGTTGCAAATTGTCTCCGGCCAAAGCCGAACGAAATCCGCCACCGCAATACAACACGATTTCTGCAGATTTGTCGGGAACGATTTTTTCAATATCCCGTTCGATGATGCCGCGACCGAGATGTTGCGCTCCGGCGGCGTGATCCACATCCCATTCATTGTCTTCGCGCACGTCAATGAAGACGAAGTTTTCGCCCGCGTCGAGTTTTTGTTTGACCTCGCCAACAGTAATTTCGCGGACGCGGGTTTTGGCGTCATTGCAAAGTTGTTCAAACGCTGCTGAATGTTTCATCATTCGTTTCCTTTCAAGCCATGAATTTCCAACGATTGATTTTCTGTAGGCCTTGCTGCCCTGTTTGATTTTTTTGGTTGTAACGCAAACGCCTTACGCTGACAAGCAA
>JAEUQP010000045.1 GCA_016789645.1 Acidobacteriota bacterium
GCCATCGCCGGCGCGTATTTTTACAAGGAAGAATAGCGTTCAGGTTTGTTGGGGCAAGCTCGCACGGTTTGCCCCAAGCCGTTCCCGATTCGACGGATAGTGAAGTTACAACTTTTACAAGTTTTTGCAGGCTTTAGCGAAAACACTTTTAGAGAATCGCCGTATAACATTGAGCCGATTGTCCAGCCGGCTCAATGTTCCGCAAATTTCCAATTACGAATCACGAGCAGATTGGAAAACCTGCTTTCCATCATCGGAGGTAAAACATGGCCAGAGTCAGTCACTTCGAAATTCACGCGGACAATCCGCAACGAGCAATCGAGTTTTACAGCAAAGTGTTTGCTTGGGAATTTGTCAGTTGGGGCGGCGGCGATTGGGAATACTGGTTGATTAAAACCGGCCCCGCCGAAGAGCCAGGCATTGATGGCGGATTGGTTCCGCGTCGCGGAGATCGTCCGCAACTCGGTCAAGCCGTCAATGCATACGTCTGTACGGTGATGGTCACCTCGTTAAAAGAAACCGTCGCCGCAGTCGAAGCCCACGGCGGCGCAATCGCTTTGCCAACGATGGCTGTGCCGGGCGTCGGCTGGTTGGCCTATTTTCACGACACCGAAGGCAACATCTTCGGCGCAATGGAATCTGACCCGAACGCAAAGTAAAGGAAATCATCTATGAAGTATTCAGCAAAACTTCTGTTGTCGTTGTTCCTGTTGTTGGCTGTTGGAGCAGTTGCTCAAACCGGCCAACCGGAAAAATCCAAACCGCCGCAATTCGATTTGGACAACTATCAATTTGGCCTGCTGCGCAAAGGTCCGAATCACGGCACAGGCACCAAGGAAGAAGCCGAAAAGATTCAAGCCGGTCATATGGCCAACATCAACAAGATGGCTGCGTCAGGCAAACTGATGGCTGCCGGGCCGATGGGCGACAACGGCGATTTGCGTGGCATCTTTTTGTTCAAAGCCGCTTCGTTGGATGAAGCCAAAGCGCTGGCCGCCGAAGACCCTGCGATCAAAGCCGGTCGGTTACGCATGGACATTTACACGTGGTACGGGCCAAAAAACATCGGCAAGGATTTGCTGGCCAAATTCCAGGCCGATCCGAAAACGCCGATGACGATGACGCAGTTTTATCTGGTGCTGTTGACCAAAGGCGCAAAAGCGGACGAAGGTTCGGCGGCGGACAAACAAACGCTTCAACTGGAACACATGTGGAATGTTCGGCGCAGGCTGGATGACAAGAGTTTCGCCACGGCCGGGCCGTTTACGGATGGCGGAACCCTGCGCGGCATTTTCGTCATTGCCGCCAAAACCGCCGACGAAGCCAAAACCATCGCCGAATCTGACCCTTCGGTGAAAGCGGGCGTACTGGCCATCGAAATTCATCCGTGGTGGGTCGCCAAAGAAGTCTGGCCGTAACCGAAAGGAGCGAAAATCATGAGAAAACTGATTTCAATTATATTTTTGTTGTCAGTCGTTGCGTTGTTTGCCGTGTCGGCTCAAGCCCAAAGCAAAGCGGCTCCGGCCTTCGACAAGCTGAAGGCCTTGGCGGGTGAATGGCAGGGAAAAACTTTGGAAGGGACAACAGGAAAGGTCAATTATCGAATCGCTTCCGGCGGTTCTGCGGTCATTGAAACGCTCATGCCCGCAAACGAACCGGAAATGGTTAGTGTCTATCACCGCGATGGCGACAGTCTGGTGTTGACGCATTATTGTTCCGCCGGCAATCAGCCGCGCATGCGCGCCGAAGTTCCAACGGGCGACATCAACAAACTGGAATTCAAATTTGTAGACGCCACAAACTTGAAGCATGCGACCGATGGTCACATCAACCACATGACGATCACCTTTCAGGACAAAGACCACATCACAGTGGTTTGGGTTTGGCGCGAAAAAGGGAAAGAAGTTCCCATGACCATCAACCTGGAGCGCAAGAAGTAGGATTTCCCTCCAAAACCTGTTTTGCCGGTTAAGCCGCAGAGATTTTTCTGCGGCTTTTTTGCTGAAAGGAAAGAAACCTGAGAAATGTCCGGTGGCGACATCCATTCCACAGTTGGTAAAACATCAATGAACCCCCTGATCATTCCAACACCGAAACACTCTATGGATGAAAACTTGCTCGACATTCTTTCGGGGCAGGCTATAATCGCCGCCATCCGTAACCGGAACAGCCAAAAGGGGAAGCTATGAAACCATCTCCAGTCAAAGAAGTAACGCAATTATTGCGAGCCTGGCGGCAGGGCAACGACGACGCCAAAGAAGAGTTGTACCAAGCGGTTTACAACGAACTCCATCGTCTGGCGCACCGATACATGAGCCGCGAAAATCCCGGACAGACATTGCAAACAACGGCTTTGGTCAACGAAGCCTATTTGAAACTTGCCGACGCGCGCACGCTGGATTGGCAGGATCGCGTTCATTTTTTTGCCGTGTCCGCCAACATCATGCGCCGCATTCTGGTGGATCGCGCGCGGTCGAAACAGGCCGTCGTTCACGGCGGCGAATTCAAACCAGTTGCCATCGAAGACATCATCGAAATTCCCGACGCCCCCAAGATTGATTTCCTGGCGCTGGATTTGGCGCTGGATAAGCTGGCGAAACTGGACGAACGCAAAAGCCGCATCGTCGAACTGCGCTATTTTGGCGGTTTGACCAATCAGGAAATTGCTGAGGTTTTGAATGTTTCGGAAGATACCGTGATGCGCGATTGGCGTTTTGCCAAAGCCTGGTTGCGGAGTGAACTCAGCGGAGACAACAGCCATGAACCCGCCAACGGAAGAAACTCGACTAACGACTGAAGACATATTTCTGGAAGTTTGCGATCTGCCGCCTGATCGGCGGAATGCCCGACTTGGCGAACTTTGCGCGGGAGATGTGGAACTGCGCCGACAGGTCGAAAATCTGCTCCATCACGATGCGGACAGCGGTTTTCTGGAAACTCCTGCTGTCGAAGACGCCTTCAAAGCAATCGTTACAACTGAAAAACGCGAAGAGGAATCTCGCCTGCCAATGATCGGTCGCCAGATCGGCAATTACCGTGTTTCGGCGTTGCTGGGGCGCGGCGGCATGGGCGAAGTGTACATGGCGCGCGATTCGGAACTCGGCGTGGATGTGGTCATCAAACTGCTGCGCGAAGAGTACAAAGATGATCCCGAATGGATGGCGCGATTCAATCGCGAAGGTCGTCTGAACGCCGAACTCAATCATCCGAACATTGCCGGCATCCGGTACAAAGGCGAAGTGGATGGTCGGCAGTTTCTGGTCTTTGAATTCGTCGCGGGCGAAACGCTGGAATCGCGGCTGAAAAAAGGCGCGTTGCCGGTCAACGAGGCTTTGCCGTTGTTCAGCCAATTGGCCGAAGCGCTGGGCTTTGCACACAGCAAAGGCATCATTCACCGCGATCTGAAACCGGCGAATCTGATGCTGACACCGGACGGACAATTGAAAGTGCTGGATTTCGGCATTGCCAAAAAAGTCACTGCCGATCTGACCACCGTCGAAATCATCCTGCCCGAAGACGAACTGACCACGGATTTCGGCAAAACTCGCAAAGGCGAAGTGATGGGCACGGTCGTGTACATGAGTCCCGAACAGACGCGCGGCGAACCGCTGGATCATCGCACCGATCTTTGGTCGTTCGGGTGTGTGCTGTACGAAGCTCTGTCAGGCAAACGCCCGTTCGGCGGCGTGGATGTGTACGACACGCTGAATGCGATTCGCAAAGACGAACCCGACTGGGATGCTTTGCCCGCTGAAACGCCCGACGCCATCCGTGATCTGCTGCAGCGATGTTTGCGGAAAGCGCCTTATCAACGATTGGCTTCGGCCAGCGAAGCGCAGACGACAATCGCCGAACTGATTTCGCCGTCGCCGAAAACGCCTTTGTGGCGGAAAATTGCGCTTGCTTCTGTGGTGTTGATCCTGTTGGCGACTTCGGCCTTTGCCGGAATCTGGGTGCGCGATTGGATGAAACGCAGAGTCGTTCCCGAAGAAAAGCACATTGTCGTCTTGCCGTTCATGGGGTTCGGCAACGAACAAGCCGGAGTCGGGTTTGCCGATGATTTGCGTCGAAACCTGTTGCGCGTTTCTGACGGTTGGCAAGCCGCGCCGGTCGCGGAAATTCGCCAAGCCAATCTGCTCAGTCTGGATTTGCAGAATCTGCTCCGCAAACTCGGCGCGAACCTGATTGTCAGCGGCGAAGTGCAGCAATCCGGCGATCAGTTGAAGATCAAATTCCGGATTCAAAATTCGTTTCTTTATACCTATGCCGAAGAAGAAATCACCGGCACGAACAATCAATTGGCGGCATTGCAAGCCCAGATTGCCGAGCGCGTGGCTGACAAGTTGAAGCTGAAAAAACTGACGACGCGCGCGACGGCTTACAGCCAACAACTTCAATTAACCAGTCTTCAGGCGAGCGAACAATACCTGATCGCGCTCGGCGAATTGCAGAAGAATTTGAATCGCGAATCGGTGGAAAAACCAATTGAGATTTTGACGCGGTTGATTGCAGTCGAAGGCAACTCGGCTCGGTTGCAGTCTGCGCTGGCGCGCGCTTACCTGAACAAATACATTTTTACGCAGGCACCCGATTGGGCGGAAAAAGCTCTGCAAGCTGCATCCGAAGCGATCAAACTGTCGCCGGGACAATCTGACGCATACCAAATCACGCGTGGCATGGTGTATGTGGAACTTGGCGAACCTGAAGAGGCATTGAAGGATTTCCAGGCGGTTCGTGCGACCTACGCCACCGATTGGGAAGCGTTGAATGGTTCCGCGCTGGCTTATCGGTTGGCCGGGAATTTCCAGCAAGCAGAGCAGATTTATGCCCAGATGATCGCGTTGTGGCCGAACTATTGGGATAGTTACAACGAGCTGGGCGACTTTTATGCGGAACGTCGAGATTACGACAACGCCATCAAAAATTGGCAGCAGGTTGTTCGGTTGTTGCCAGACAGCCCGATCGGATACGTCAACCTTGCGCTCGCATACCAGCAACTCGGCGATCAAGCGAAAGCGATAGACCATTACCTTTTGGCAATCCACAAAGACCTGACCCGCGATAGTTATGAAGCGCGGGCGAATCTGGGCACAGTGTATTTCGAACAGCGGCAATACGAACTTGCCCGCAGATATTTTCAGGAAGCGCTGGAAATTGCCCAGGACTCCGGGCGACAAGACCCGCGCCTGTTTGCCAATTTGGCGGACGCATATCGTCAACTGGCGCGCATCGAAACGTCGCCGAATCTGGTAGAGGAATACAAACGGCGGGCAATGGAGTTTTATGACAGCGCCATCAACTTAAAGGTCACAGCCGGTTCGCGGGGCGAAATCGAATCGCTCGCTTATCTGGCGGAGTGGCTGGCCAAACGCGGCAAACCGAATGAGGCATTGCCGTATCTGAAACAGGCCATTGCCGCGGATTCCAAATCTCAGGAAGTCGCTTATGGCGCCACGGTTGTGTATTCGTTGTCAGGTGATTTGAATCAATCTTTTCGTTGGTTTGAACGTTTGGCGTGCAGCGGTTACAGCACAACCCGACTCAACTCTGATCCCGAATTCCAGGCGTTGCAAAACGATTCGCGTTACGAATCAATCATTGCCAAGTGTCAATCCATCAACCGATAACTGAAACCTGTCTTGCAGCGGTTTTGTTCATTCGCGAGAGCAATTGAAGGAAGAGGATTGTTGCAAGATCACTTTTTGAGGATGAACCATGATCAAGCCAGTCACCATTTTTTTGAAACCCAAACCCGGAAGCCCAAGTGAAGCGGAGATTGTCGCTCACCCTGACGTTGTCAAACTTTTCATTGATGTTGAAGTCGCTGACGATAGAACCGAGACGGTGACAAACGTGGATGAAGTCATCTGGGTTTATTCGCAAACACCACCGCCGGAATTGAATTTGCCGTCGTTTCAAGGCGCTCCGGCAGCAGCGGATATCAATGTTGAAGTGCGGTTTGCGCCGGATAACTCTCCTTTTGGCAGCAACACATCTGGCGGCGCTGCACCAGCTTCCTTGGCGCCCGAATTGGATATTTTGCCCGAACCGGATGAACAGGCTTACGTCAACATTGGCATCAATCCGATTGTGCCAAACAAACCGCGTGAAGACGCCGCTCCTGCGCCAACCGAGCCGCTGGGAATTGCTTCGGAATCCGCGCCGGTCGAAGGGCCTGAGCAGGATTATGAATACGCAATCGTTCTGACCAGCCGAACGACTGTGCATGCGTTGGATCCGAAGATCATTGTTGTTCGCCGTCATCGGCGACGAAGCACGATATAAACCGGCTGCAATTGCTGATTCGGAATTTCGATTGTTGAACCAGAAGAGGAGAATTATGGAA
>JAEUQP010000120.1 GCA_016789645.1 Acidobacteriota bacterium
CGCGACGTGTCTGAAGCCATTGCTTCATCCGGGATTCGACACCGTCCAATCAAGCAGAAGGTGAGGAACCAACATGCCTCAATCAATCGTCGTCGTCGCCGCTGTGCAAGCAGCACCGATTTATATGAATCTGGAACGCAGTCTGGCTCGCGCCATCGAATTGATTGCCGAAGCAGCACGCCGCCGTTCCCAGCTTGTTGTCTTTCCCGAATCATGGTTACCGGGGTATCCGGCGTGGTTGGACACTTGCCGGGATGTTGCGCGCTGGGATCATCCGCCGATGAAACGGCTCTATTCGCAATTGATGGACAACAGCGTCGTCGTGCCAGGGCCGGTCACGGAAGAACTGGGCGAAGCCGCGCGGCGTCACAACCTGACGCTGGTGATGGGCGTTCACGAACGGGTCAACAACGGCGCCGGACGCGGAACCATCTACAATTCGATTTTGACTTTTGGTCCGACAGGGGAATTGCTGAATGTGCATCGCAAACTGGTTCCGACTTTCAACGAACGGTTGATCTGGGGCGCAGGCGACGGACGCGGATTGAAAACCGTCGAAACTCCTGTCGGGAAAATCGGCGGATTGATTTGCTGGGAACACTGGATGCCTCACGCGCGACAGGCGCTGCACATTGGGGGCGAAGACATTCACGTCGCGTTGTGGCCTTCGGTCAAGGAAATGCATCAGATCGCCAGCCGCCATTACGCGTTTGAAGGCCGCTGTTTTGTCGTTGCCGCCGGAAGCATCATGCGCCGCAGCGATTTGCCCGCCGAACTGGAACTGGCCGACAGCGAAACCGGCGAAGACAGCGAGTTGATCCTGAATGGCGGCAGCGCGGTCATCGGCCCCGACGGACAATATGTCGCAGGTCCGGCCTTCGGTTCCGAAGTCATCATTCTCGCCCGCATCAACCTGGAGCGAATTCGGGAAGAAAGCATGGTCTTGGACGTAACCGGCCATTTCAATCGCCCGGACATTTTCGATTTTCGGTTGAAAGAATCCGACAGCCGCAAAGATTCGATTCATCTGGTTCCGGCGGCCAGCGATGAACTTCTGCACACATCAACTGAGGTGTTGATTCAACCCAGCACCGAAGTGCTGCTGCCGCCTTCGCCCGATTCGCCGCCGCCGCTGCGGGTCATCAGTTCACCGCGTCAATCCGGCGGTTTCGATTCGGATTTTCTGGGAGTGGAAAAACGCTCCGGCCAAAGCGCCTGAGAAAGCCACACAATCAAAACAGGATGTCCAAGATTTTTTCAGGATGAGCAGAATGATTGGCTGGCGCTAAACCTTGATTTCAAACTTTTGTCCTGTAAATCCTGAAGAAATCCTGTCAATCCTGTCTTGAAGTTTTGTTCGCGATTTCGCTCGTGTTACCTTCTCGCCGGAGGTGAATGATGGGCGAACCGAAAAAGAAACGGCTGAAAACGTTTCCGCACATTGACGCGAAAGAGTTTCAACATCCTTGGGACGCGACAGCCACTGACGCGCTCAAATCCGTACCCGGCCTGGACAAGGTCATCGCCAAGATTATGGAGTACGGGCTTGAGCGCATTTTTTATTTGGAAAACACGGCGTCCAACATCCGCGTGACGGCGCGGCAATTTCCGCGGTTGCATCGTTCGCTGAACTGGGGCTGCAAAATCCTGGGCGTCGAAGAACCGGAAATGTATGTCACGCTCGATCCGCAGCCGAACGCGTACACTTACGGCCACACGCGCCCGTTCATCGTAGTAACGTCGGGTTTGGTGGATATGCTCGACGACGAAGAGCGGTTTTTCATCATTGCCCACGAACTCGGCCACATCAAAGCCGGTCACGTGCTGTACACCATCATGGCGCGCAACATCGCGGAAATCGTTTCGCTGGTCGGCCAGGCGACGCTGGGGTTGGGAACCATCGTCGGACAAGGCCTGGTGCTGGCGCTGCACGATTGGTATCGCAAAGCCGAACTGACGTGCGACCGCGCCGGATTGCTTTGCGTGCAGGACATTGATCCCTGCATTCGTACGTTCATGAAA
>JAEUQP010000146.1 GCA_016789645.1 Acidobacteriota bacterium
TTTATGACTCATCAAGATTTCCGCGAAAACATCTGGATGGCGTTTGACACCTTATGGCAGCACAAACTGCGGTCGTTTTTGACGATTCTGGGAGTCGTCATCGGCACGACGACTGTGATTGTGATTGCCGCGTTTGTGTCAGGCATTGATTCGCAAGTCGCCAAAGAGATCGAATCCTTCGGCACGAATTCCATCTTTATCTTCAAGTTCGATCCGGGGTTCAACTTCAATCCTTCGGCTGAAGAGCGGCAGCGCAAACCGATCAGCTACGAAGATGCGATGGCCATCCGGGACGAATGCCCTTCGGTGACGGATGTCGCTCCGTTTATGTCGCCGGTGGATTTTATGCAGGGACCGATGGCGGAGCGCGTTAAGATTCGGTTTCAAGACACCGAAATGTACAACGCTACGGTGCAGGGAACCTTGCCCGCTTACTTTCGAATGGGCAATACCGAAGTCACCGAAGGCCGGTTTTTCACCGATGGGGAAAATCTGACCCGCGCCGACGTCTGCGTCATTGGGCGCGATGTGGCCAACACGCTGTTTCCGACGGTCAATGCGCTCGACAAGGAAATCATGATTAACGGGCGCAGCTATCGCGTCATCGGCGTGTTGAAAAAACGCGAGATGTTCATCACTCCCGCCGATGATCCCGGCAACGAAAATAAAGCGGTGTACATTCCTTACGAAACGATTCGGAAGATTTTTCCGAACGTCAAAGAGAATTTCGTGATGGCGCAATTTGCGCCCGGCAAACAGGAACAGGCGCTGGATGAAATCCGGCAGGCGCTCCGCAAACGGCGCAAAGTCGCCTATAACCAGCCGGACAATTTCGGCATTCAAACCTCCGAAGGCATCATCGAACAATTCAAAGCCATTACCGGCGGAGTCTTTTTGCTGATGGTGGCGATTTCCAGCGTCGGGTTGCTGATTGGCGGCATCGGCGTGATGAACATCATGCTGGTCAGCGTCACCGAACGTACGAAAGAGATCGGCGTGCGCAAAGCCATCGGCGCTCGGCGGCGCGACATTGTGCTGCAATTCCTGATCGAAGCGGCGACACTGACTGGCCTGGGAGGAATCGTCGGCATTTTGATCGGTTGGGGATTGGCCGAAATCGTCAAACTGATGATGCCGACTTTTGTTCCGTTGTGGGCGCCTGTGGTTGGGTTTGTCGTGTCCGTAGGGTTGGGTGTCAGTTTCGGGTTGTGGCCAGCCTGGAAAGCAGCACGACTTGATCCGATTGAAGCGCTTCGTTACGAATGACGCACGGCATCGGCTATAATCCGCCCGCACAATTTTCAGATTCGAATCACTATCCAGTGTGCCCCCGATTTCCAGTTGCAGTTTGGTGAAGGCAATGGTGCAGCCTTACCGTGACTAGACTGACTCGTAAGGCTGACAAGATATGTTGAGAAGCGCGTTCAGGAATTTGTTGAACCTTGATGAACCGCCGGAGCGCACCGCTTTGGCCTTTGCTGTTGGGACGTTCATTGCCTTTTCGCCGCTCCTGGGATTCCACATGATCCTGGCCGGATTGTTGTTGCTGGTCGGGCGAATGAACCGCGTGGCATTGATGGCCGGGGTATTGATTGGCAATCCCTGGACGCTGGGGCCGATCATTGTGGCGTCGTGGGCGATTGGGCGGTTGCTGATCGGTTCGCCGCCGATTGAATTGCCGCAGATTTCGGTCAGCGCAATGGCGACCTCAGGATTCTGGCAAATGCTCGCTTCGCAGTGGCGACAGTTGTTGCCGTTTGCCATCGGCGGAATGATCCTTTCCATTGCGGCTGCGCTGATGGCTTATCCGTTGATGCTGTTTGCGTTGCGGGCGTATCGCCGAAAATTTCCGAAACCGATTGTGCCGGAAGCGGACACGCTGGCCGGCTGACCATCACCTGAAGAAACCTGAAACGGAATTGACCTTGAAGATGAGAAAACCACTTTCGCTCCTTCACGCTTCGGTCGTGATTTTTGCTCTGGCTGTCCAGGGAGGCGCGCAACAACCAGCGCAACAACCCACCAAGACGGCAGCACCATCGCAGACGCCGACGCAACAAGCTCCACAGATTGATCGCCGCAAAATCCCGCTGGCCCAGCGCCCGAATCTTTCGCTGGAAGATGTCAACACGTACATCGGCGCGGACAAACGAGTGATCGTCATGATGGCGGCGCTCAACGTCGCCGGATACGATTACGAAACCGGCGGGCGCCAGCTTCCGCCGTTGCGCCAGCAAATGCGCGAAGATTTGAAAAATACTCCGCCGGATGTTGTTCGCCGGTTGCGTGATTTTTTCCTGGCTCACCGCAACGGAACAACCGACGCCGCAGCCGTTGCGCCGTATCTGAGTCTGGCGTTGTCCTTGCAGGAACCTCCGGCGTTCGCCATTGACGTTCCGCAAGATCGGTTGCCCGATGACGTCAAGGAAATCGTCGGCTTCGCTCCCATCCTCGAAGAGTTTTACCAGAAAACTGGGTTTTCCCGGTTGTTGCCGAAATACATCGAAGCGAATTTGAAAGTCGCTGAAACCTATCCGCAAGTCGCCGGATTGGTGATGGGAAACGTGCTGACGTATTTGCACACCGAACCGGTGTTGGAATTGCCTCCGCTGGTCAACATTCGGCGAACGGTTGCATCCGCCAAGCCGGAAAAGAAAGAAGAAAAGAAAGCGGACAAGAAAACCGACAAGAAGGCTGGAGACAAAAACGACAAGCAAGCCGCTGAGAAAGCACAGATGCCACAGGTCGCCGATGTGCTGGAAACGCCAAACCGCATTCGGCAATTCGTGGTGATTCCCGATTTGTTCAACGCTTCCAACGCGGCAAACCTGCGTGTGGTGCGCGACACGTACTTTTTGCTTTTGGGGCCGAGCAGCGCGCCTAGCGTAGAATCTATGCGGCGCGCGGTGTTGTCCTTTGTGCTGGATCCGCTGGTGGAACGACAGATCAGGGAAGTTGCCGCGATTCGCAGCGATTTGCGAAAGCTGATGGAAACGCGGGGCGACAAACTCGACCGTGAATATGCCGAACGTAGCGCCTACTTTTTGATTACCGATTCGCTGGTGCAGGCAACGAACGCGCGCATGGACGTGCTGGGAATGGCTGCGCGAAAAGCTTCACCGGAGGATGAAGCGATTTACCAACTGAGTTTGGGGTACGAACGAGGGGCTGTTCTGGTGTATCACTTTTATGACCAGATGAAGGCCTTTGAGCCGGTGGGCGTC
The DNA here is from genome assembly GCA_016789645.1 of Acidobacteriota bacterium. Lineage (GTDB taxonomy): Bacteria > Acidobacteriota > Blastocatellia > RBC074 > RBC074 > RBC074. The sequence continues at coordinate 3,225 of JAEUQP010000146.1, forward strand.
AACATTCGGGATTATATTGCTTCGATGCTAGGCAACATTGATTTCGAGCGCGAAGCCAATCGGCTGAAAGAGTTCGAGCAGCGATTGGCGCGGTACAAACAGTTTCGCACCGAAGCGACTTTCGCGCCGACTCCGAAGCTGGAAATTGCCAACGCCGACGACAAATTGGTGGCGCGAATCGTCGAAGCCGACAATCTGATCAAGAACCGCAAGTATGATGACGCCAAAGCCATTCTGGACGCGGCGTTGAAGGAAAAGCCGGACAACGCCCGTGTGCTGTTCGGTTTGGCCGAAGTGACCAGCAAACAAGCTAGCACGCTGGACGATAGCGACCGCGTCGAAGAGGCGCTGTATGCTGCCATTGATCTCTACAAACGTGCGGCTCAATCCGCATCGCCGGAATCGGAAAAATGGCTGGCGCAACGAAGCTACGTTGCCGCTGCCAAGATTCTGGACTTCATTGCCGAAACCAATCCTTCGCTGGCGGAAAAATTGACGGCGGAAGCGGCCATCGCATACGATCTGGCCATCAAGCTCGGTAAAGTCGAAGGCGGCGCGTATGAAGAGGCGGAAAAAGCGCTCAAGCAACGAGCGCAGAAAAAACCGTAGCCGGTTCTGATTGGTGAAAACCAAAAGGGCGAGAAGGATAGTGAAAATCCTTCTCGCCCTTTTTTTGCTTTTTGTATGGTGTAGTTACGGAATCCGAATGCATTCCGGCGTGCGCGGAATCGCAATCATCGCCGGAGGAGCAGGAGCCGGTTCGAAGAACTCTTCGGAGGCGGCTTCATCGAACTCTTCGGGGCCTACGACGATTTCTGCCGGTGCGGTGGTAGTTTCAACCTTTGTGATGCTGGCGTCACGACAAACTGCCGTCAGTGATGCCGGTTGAGAAACCAGTACCAGTTCGACCTGCAAGTTGCGAAGTTTCGGCAAATGCTGAATCAACGCCGTCGTTTTGATTCCTGGCAATTCCAGAGCATCGCAATTGGCCAAGGACGCCTGTTGCAATTTCACCAGTTCCGTTCTGACCGCCGTGGTGATGAACCC
>JAEUQP010000182.1 GCA_016789645.1 Acidobacteriota bacterium
CAAATGCTTTGACGGACATTGTTGCTCTCCTTGATTTCGAGGATATAAGCAGGCAGCAAGCAGGCTTTGGCAGCCCGACAACATGCAACCGCTGAATTTTGATTGTAACGATGAACGATGATTGCTCGATGGCGAAGCGAAAGAAGGGATCAACCATCGCCGGGCAGTCTGCCCGACGTGATTTGCACTGTCAAGGTTTGGTTTGACCAAGAAGGAAGCGCGGCCACTGTACGCAGTCCGCAATGACTATGCTATGTTGCGCGTGCATTTCATCTCGCCCGGAGGCTTCAACCAGAATGAAAAAGTTTTTGATTGGGCTGGCAATCGTACTGGCGATTGCGGCTGTTGTCATCTTCGGTTTTGTGCCTACTTACGTCGGCAAAGGCATGAACGTGACGATCAATCTGCCGCCTTACCCGGCTTCGGACGCTGCCAAAGAATTGCATGCGCGGTTGCTGGTCGCTGATTTGCACGCCGACACGTTGATGTGGAACCGCGACCTGCTGGAAAAAGGAAGCTGGGGGCACGTGGATTTGCCGCGTTTGCAGGAAGGAAATGTCGCCGTTCAAGCCTTCACCGTCGTCACCAAAACGCCTCGCAACATGAACATCGAAGCCAACACAGGCGACACGGACAACATTACGTTGCTCGCCTTTGCCGAACGTTGGCCGCTGGCAACCTGGACCAATCTGACCGAACGCGCGCTGTATCAAGCCAGCCGATTGCACGAAGCTGCCGCCCGGTCGAACGGCAAACTGGTGATCCTGAGAACCAAAGACGACGTGGTGAAATTCCTGCAACGACGCCAAACGGAAAAAGATGTGGTCGCAGGCTTTCTGGGAATCGAAGGCGCGCATGCCTTGTCGGGCGACGTGAACAATTTTGACAAACTATTCGACGCCGGATTTCGAATGATCGGGATGGCGCATTTTTTCGACAACGAAATGGCAGGTTCGGCTCACGGAGCAACGAAAGGCGGGTTGACCGAAGCTGGCAAACAACTGGTCGAACGCATGCAGGAACGCGGTGTGTTCGTTGATCTGGCGCACGCTTCGGCGCAAACGATCAATGACGTGCTGGCATTGGCTCGGCGGCCGATTTTCGTTTCGCACACAGGAGTCAAAGGAACCTGCGACAACAATCGCAACCTCAGCGACGAACAACTGAAACGTATCGCGTTGACCGGCGGCGTGGTCGGCATCGGATTTTGGGATACGGCCACCTGTGGAACCGACGCCAAAGCCATTGCCAAAGCAATTCGCTACACCGTGAATCTGATCGGCGCAGATCACGTCGCGCTCGGTTCGGATTACGACGGAGCCATCACCGCTCCGTTCGACACGACGGGCGTCGTGCAAATTACCGACGCGCTGTTACAGGAAGGGTTCAGCGAAGCCGAAATCCGAAAAATCATGGGCGAAAATGTCATTCGCACGCTGCAATTCTTTTTGCCGTGATTCGTCGTCTTATTTGGCTTTGCCGCGTTTGAGCATCGCCGTCACCTGCGCAACGCGCTCTCCCAATCGGCGAGCCTCTTCAAGTTCCTTTTCCGTCACCGGCAATTTGCCGTCGCCTGTTGTCGCCGCCGCGCCCAGCGCTTGCCCTTCGCTGAGAACGATCATTCGATTGCCCAACATTGCCGCGACAATGGTCATCAACGCGATTTCCTTGCCGCTGGACGTTTCGCCCCCGGTCACAAACGCCGCGCCAACTTTATCGCGCATCTGAAAGGTTGGAGGCAACACGCCGCAATCCGTCGAAAAGCGATCAAAGAAGGTTTTGACTTCGCCCGCCATGTTCGACCAATACACGGGCGATCCGACCACCAGCGCATCCGTCGCCAACAACTCCGCGCATTTCACATCCCCAACCGGTTTCACGGAAATTTCCGCCAGCGGATTTTTCTTCGCGCCTTCGGCCACGGCTTTGGCCATCGCCGCCGTGTGGCCTCCACGCGAATGGTAGACGATCAGGATTTTGATTTTCTCCGCCGATGGAATTGTCTGCGCCAGGACGATTGAAGGCAGCAGAAATAACCCAAGAACGATAGGCGCCAACAGAAAGCGGAGAGTCATCAGGCCAAATAGCTTCACCGCAGAGGCGCAGAGCGTCGCAGAGGTTTCGCAGAGTTTATCGCCAGATTCTCTGCGCTTCCTCAGCGTTCTCTGCGCCTCTGCGGTGAAAAGCTGTTTCTGCTCTCGTCTGACTTTTAAAATCAATTTGCTTCTTGTTTCCATTGCTTCAACT
>JAEUQP010000211.1 GCA_016789645.1 Acidobacteriota bacterium
TCCTCTTCCGGGTCGGCAACCAGTACCCATTCGGAATCGAACCGCTTTTTGATTTCGTCCATCGTCAGAATCTCGTCCGTCGTCACGCTTGCTGTTGCAGTAGCCATAATTCGTTACTCCTTTCAGTCGTCATTATCGAACCTGATGTTCAGGCTCTTCAAGAATTGTTTGTCTTCGTGGCTGATTTCGGCCAGGCGTTGTTCGACAGAGACCTGGGAAAAGGGTTGCCGGTCTTTCTCCGGCTGCAAATCGCCGAGCACGATGGTGGCTTCAAGCATCAGGTAGACTTCGTGGCCTGCGTCACGCAACCGTTCGCGGGCTTCGGCAATGTCGTCGGAGTCCTCCAGCGCGCGGTTGATCGCTTCGCCAAGTTCCCTCACCAGTTTTTGCACGTAATCGTCCATTCGGATTTCTGTGAATCAGCCTTTCTTGCGTTGCTGGCGGCTGGCGATTTCAACGAGTTTGGCCAGCCCGGCGCGTGTGCCAATGGCGATCAGCAAATCGCCAGCGCGCAAAATCTGGTCGCCGTTCGGATTGAAAACTCGTTCGCCTTCGCCTGTAGTGATCGCCACGACCATCGCGTTGTGTTCGGAGCGAATCCCCGAATCTTTCAATTTGACGCCGTTCAACGGGGAATCGCCGCCAATATGAATTTGTTCGAAGTTCAGGCCAAGCTCTTCAGTCTTGGTGGTGGATTCCAAAAAGTCTGCGACGGCGGGCGACAATGCCGCTTGCGCCATGCGGTGGCTGCCAATCAACACGGGGGAAACGACTTTGTTGGCTCCGGCACGCATCAATTGGCGTTCGGCAGCCTGATCGTTGGCGCGCGCCACGATGTAAATATCCGGGTTCAATCCGCGCGCCGTCAACGTGATGTAAACGTTTTCGGCATCACTGGATGCGGCGGTAATCAGGGTTTGGGCATATTGGGCACGCGCGCCTTCCAACACTTTTTCGTCGGTGGCGTCGCCAATCAGAACCAGATGCCCCTGGGTCAGCAATCGTTCCGCGACTGAATCGTCGTGTTCGATGACGACGAAATCCACTCCCTTGCTGGCCAGTTCGTCCACAATGCGAAGGCCTACGCGTCCGGCTCCGCACAGGATGAAATGGTTTTCCAATTGGCTAATGTCTTTGAACACTTTGCGTCTCCCGATGGCGGTTGCGATTCCGGCTTCGACCACAGCCTGGACAATGTTGGCAATCAGAAAACCGAATACACCGACGCCAACGACAATCAGGCCGATGGTAAACCAGCGACCTGCCAGAGTCAGCGGTTTGACTTCACCATAACCGATGGTCGCCAACGTGATGACGGTCATGTACAAGCTGTCAAACCACGCCCAACCTTCGATCATCACGTAGCCGATCGTTCCGATCAGGAGGATTGTGGCAACAATGCCCAGCGGTAACAGAAGTCTGTGGATTGGGGACATTTGCTTTTCATCGGATCGGAGTGACGACGATTTTGCGATACGTGATTTTTTCGTGGTCGCCCTGAATCATAATTGGTCCCGAAGCGGCTTCGTTGCAATCGAGCGCGCCGCCCGTGATGCCTTCAATCGTAATGTTGTCTTGAACTTTTTTGCCGTTCAACCAAACGGACAATTTGTTGCCGATGATGATCGCTTCCATCATTTGCCACTGGCCGACGGGCAAGCTGGCGTTCATTTTGGGCGCGACGCGGCTGTACAGCGCCATGTGGCTGTGAATTCCCGGTTCTTTGCCCGCGTCGTCCAACACCTGCAATTCGTAGCGTCCGCGCAGGAAAATGCCGCTGTTGCTGTTCGGTTCGACCTTGTATTCACACTGAATTTTGAAGTTTTCGAAATGATGGCGGCTGACCAGATTATTGGCATGCGGCTGATTGGTCATGGTTCCGTCCACGATGGACCAGCCAAGTTCCTTGTCTTTGACCTGGCCTAGCCAATGTTCCAGCGACTTGCCGTCAAAGAGCACCACGGGCGAACCGAATTTGTGTTTGGCGTTGGCGTCGAAATTCCCCCACACCGGAGGACGTTCGCCCAACCAGGGAATTTGCTGTTCGCCTATCGTCAGCATTCCCAGCAACCGGCCTTCTTCGACTTTGGCGGTGTGAACGGCCTTGGGGGAATTGGGGCGTGGCGCTGGCGAAAAGGTCAATTGATTATTTTCGATTTTGATTTCCGGCAGTTTCAACACGCTGCCGCTACGATTCAGGAAATAACCCGTCAACTTGCCATCTTCCAGTTTCACTTCCAGCCAGTAAACCTGATTGCTGTATTGGCCAACGCCGGTGATATTCCATTTGCCCAGAAAAGGGTTGTCTTGCGCCAGCGTCACCGCCGCCGCGCACAGCCAGATTGCCAGACAGAAAAACAGACTGATCGAACGCATTTCGAGTTCTCCTTAAAGTTTCGGATTGGGTTGATGTGAGAATTACTTCGGCCTAGAGAATGCAACCGCCGCGAATCTTTTTCAATAGCTTGATTGACTGGTTTGACCAACCGGACTACATTGCGTTTGCCGAGTTCACGGCAAATTCCGCTCAACCAACATTTCTTTCGGAGGCTTAGGTTATGAAACCGCTCAGGCTGGCAGCAATCATTCTGTCGTCTTTAATCGTCGCTTTGATCGTGGGGCATTCACTGATTGGAAGCATCGCCAAGATGCGTGCTGCCGCCGCAATGGCCGACAGCGCCAACAAATTTCTGGCTTCGCTCAACGCCGATCAAAAGGCCAAAGCGCAGTTCGCATTTGACAGCGACAAACGGACGGAGTGGTTTTTTGTCCCGCGCAACGAACGCAAAGGATTGCCGCTGAAAGAAATGACCGAAGCGCAGCGCAAGCTGGCGATGGACTTTTTGCGCTCCGGGCTGAGCGCCGCCGGATACCAAAAAGCGACTTCGATCATTGGTTTAGAACCGATCTTGCGCGAAATCGAAGGGCCGAAACGAACCTGGCCGCGCGACCCGGAGTTGTATCACGT
>JAEUQP010000227.1 GCA_016789645.1 Acidobacteriota bacterium
ACCGGGAACCGCCAAGCTCATCAAGGCCGGTTCGCAGATCGTGTTCCAGATGCATTACACGCCCAGCGGCAAAGAAACCAAAGATCGTTCGATCATTGGATTGAAATTTGCCAAAGGGCCAGTGGATAAAGTCATCACCACAACGGCGGCCTGGGACACGCGCTTTGTGATTCCGCCGAACGCCGAGAATCACGAAGTTCGTGCCACGTACAATGTCGAAGAAGACATAGACATCATCAGTTTGATGCCGCACATGCATTTGCGCGGCAAGGATTACAAATACGTCGCGCACTATCCTGACGGTCGCCAGGAAGTACTGCTTTCCGTGCCGCGTTACGATTTCGGTTGGCAGGTTTATTACTATCCGGTCAAACCGATTCGCGTTCCAAAAGGCGCGAAGATCGAAGCCATCGCTCATTACGACAATTCAACCAAGAATCCCGTCAATCCGGATCCGAACAAAGCGGTTCGATTTGGCGAACAGACCTGGGAAGAAATGATGAACGGCTTCTTCGACTTCGTCCCGGCAAATCAACCCAAGCCTGCGGCTTCAGGAAGCAGCGGTTCGAAGTAACAACAATCAAGAACACGGAACAAACGGAATAAACGGAAATGAATCGGTGGATCGGCTTTTTCCGTCTGTTCCGTTTTTCTGTTTGTTTTGAACAGTTCCATCAACTCTTTTTGAAAGGCAAAATCATGGCTCAACGCGCGTCCATTCGATTGGCTATTCATCTGGCTGCATTCGCGCTGGTGTTTTCGGCGTGCGTGTTCAGTTTGGCGACCACAGGCAGCAGTCAAAACCAAACTGCTCAAACGACGACCCCGCCAACCAATGAAGCTCACTTTCATCACCTGCACCTGAACACGACCGATCCGAAAGCGGCGATTGAGTTTTACACGAGCCGCTTCGATAGCGAAAAAGGGAAATTCGCCGGATTGGTGGATGCCGTCTGGACGCAGAAATCGTGGATTCTGTTTTCCAAGGTTGCGACTCCGCCGCCGTCTGATCTGACGTCTTCAATCTGGCATTTCGGCTGGGGCGCGGAAAAAATGAAGGATGAATATGAGCGGCAGTTGAAACTGGGAACGAAGTTTTTTACGCCGCTGACTGACATCAGCGACATCGGCGGGAACACGGGCGCGAAAGACTTGTTTTATTACGCTTATGTCGAAGGCCCCGACAAGGCTTTGATCGAATTGAACACCGCCAACCATCATCGCTTTGGCCATTTGCATCTGTTCAGCGAAGACCCGGTCGCAGCCGCAGAATGGTATGTCAAGCATTTGGGAGCTCGCGGACGCATTCCGACTTCGCGCACGCCGCGAATGTACAAAGGCTATCAGATTGGGCCTTCGGCATCGCTGATGCTGGACAACGTCAATATCATCATCTTTCCGGCGGAGTATTTGAAAAAAGATTACCCGGATCGTTGGAAAGACAAGGTTGTGCTGGAATCCACCAAAGGCCGTGTCGTTGACCACATCGGCATCAGTTTTGACAACGTTACCGAAGCGATGGAGAAATTGCGAAAAGACGGCGTCAAGGTCACCGACGAAATCCGCTCGCTGGCCAATGGCAAAATCAAATTCGGCTTTATTGAAGGACCGGACAAAATTCGCATCGAAGTGATCGAAGGGCACGCGAAGAAAGAGTAAGTTGCTTTCTCCGATCAAATTTTGAAAGAGCCGTTTCGACGTTGGATACACGCATGAATACTACAGGAAATGTTCACGTTCTTTCTCTCGTCAAAGCGCTCGTGGTGATGATTGCCGCGGGCATTTTCGTTTGGCTTTTTGGGATAAACCGCTCGGCGGCACAGGACAAGGCTCCGGAAAAAGCGAGTGCTCAAACGCCCCAGACTCAACCGAAAAAGCTCGATCCGGCAGCGTGGGGCGGCAATCACATTGGCAAACCGATTCCGGAATTTGCCCACGGCGATGAATGTCTGTTCTGCCATACTTACTC
>JAEUQP010000275.1 GCA_016789645.1 Acidobacteriota bacterium
GATTACGTGGCCGAAGCCGCGCTGTTGTCGAAACAGCTTGGCAAACCGGTCAAAGTCACCTGGACGCGCGAAGACGACATCAAATTCGATTACTACCACGCGGTGGCGGCGATGTATCTGAAAGCGCGGCTGGATGACAAAGGCAAACCGACGGCGTGGTTGCAACGCAGCGCGTTCCCTTCCATTGGCGCAATGTTCAGTCCGGCGGCCAACACCGGACAGGGGTTCGAACTCGGAATGGGCTGGACGAATCTGCCGTTCGACATTCCGAATCACCGAGCCGAAAACGGCCCGGCCAAAGCGCACGTGCGCATCGGCTGGTTGCGTTCGGTGGCCAACATTTATCACGCGTTCGGAGTGCATTCGTTTGCCGACGAACTGGCCGCGCTGGCCAATCGGGATCGCGTCGAATACCTGCTGGAATTGCTTGGCAAAGATCGCAAGGTAGACATCGGCGCGCGTGGCCCGATGGCGGATAAATTCCCGCTCGACACGGCGCGCTTGCGTCGCGTGATTGAACTGGCGGCAGAAAAATCCGGCTGGGCGAAACAGAAAGCGACGAAAGGTCACGCTTGGGGATTTGCGGCGCACTGGAGCTTTTACAGCTTCATCGCGTCAGTCGTCGAAGTCGAAGTGGACGACAAAGGCAAACTGCGCATTCCGACGGTTCACATTGCCGCTGACGTGGGTCGCGTCATCAATCCCGACCGCGTGCAATCGCAGTTTGAAGGCGCGTCGGCGTTTGGCGCGGGCATTGCGATGATGAGCGAAATCACCGCCAAAGACGGAGCCATCGTGCAATCGAACTTCAACGATTACCTGGTGCCGCGCATTCAGGAATCACCGGTGATGACGCACGTGCATCTGGTGGACAGCAATGATCCTCCGGCGGGCGTGGGCGAACCGGGCGTTCCGCCGATGCTGCCGGCCATCACCAACGCCATCTTTGCCGCGACGGGCAAACGCATTCGCGAATTGCCCATCCGCAAACAACTGGCATAACCGGGAGCGCGGACGTTTCAGTCCGCCTGGTTCGCGGGCATTCTGCCCGCCCTTTGCGCGAAAGTGATTAACGGGCGGACGGGAACGTCCACAGACCAGGCAAACAAGATGTCCGCGCTCCGGCAGAACATCCGCACTTCAATTCCGAGGTCAAAAATGACGATAAAGATTCGCATGCTGGTGGCCAGCCTCTTCGCGGTGTCCATCGCAATCCTGGGCTTCGGCCTGAAATCGTTTTCGCAGCAACAAACGCCTGCTGAACGCGTCAAGCAATTTGCACAACGCTCTTTGGACGCGGAAAAAGCCGGACTGGCGCAACCGTTCAAAGGCGTGACGACTGACGGCAACGTCGTTCCGAATCTGTTCACCATCAAATCCACGGGTGTTTCCACCGCGCCGGTGCGCAAGGCGGCAGATGCCTTTCTGGCTACGCTGACGCCGGAGCAAAAGTCGAAAACACTGTTCACCGTGAACGATGACGAATGGCGCAAATGGATGAACCAGCATTTTTACGTGCGGCAAGGGACGGGCTTCATTGACATGAATGATGCCCAGAAAAAGGCCGCGATTGGATTGATGCGCGCCGCGCTCAGCGCCAAAGGGCTGAAGCTTTCGCAGGACATCATGAAGCTCAACCACACGCTGGGCGAATTGAACAACGACAATTTCATCGAATACGGCGAAGATCGGTATTACTTCACGGTTATGGGCAAACCTTCGGACAAGGAACCGTGGGGATGGCAACTGGACGGACATCACCTGATTATCAATTACTTCGTGCTGGGCGATCAGGTGGTGATGACTCCGGCTTTCTGGGGATCGGAACCGATCATTGCTCACGCGGGCAAATACAAAGGCACTTCGATTTTGCAGGACGAACAAAACAACGGCTTGGCGATGGTCAACGCCTTGACCGAAGCTCAGCGCAAGAAAGCGATCTTGTCTTCGTCCAAGACCTCCAACCAAAACGTCGGCGAAGCGTACAAAGACAACGTGGTGCTGGATTACAAAGGCATTCGCGGGTCAGAGTTGACGGCCAAGCAGAAAGAGCAGTTGCTGGGGCTGGCTGGCTTGTACATCAGCAACATGGACGCTGGCCATGCGAAAGTGAAGATGAGTGAAATCCGCCAGCATCTGGACAACACTTGGTTTGCCTGGATCGGGGAGACGGAAAAAGACAGCGTCTTTTATTACCGCATTCACAGCCCTGTGATTTTGATCGAATTCGATCATCAGACTCCGGCAGGATTGCGCCATCTGCATGACCCGCGCAAACCCAACCACGAACATATTCACACGGTGGTG
>JAEUQP010000482.1 GCA_016789645.1 Acidobacteriota bacterium
AATCGTCATCCTTCTCTTTCATCCGGCGACGGACGACGATCACGCTCAAAACTGCTGCAATGACCAAAAGAAATGCGATGATGATGTAATTCAGTGTTAAATCCGGTCTCTCTGATTCTTGCAAAAACAGAGCCGCCAAGATCGCCATCGGGGGGTCTCCTTATTGAATAAAGTGGTTTGTTGAGAAAGCTTGGGACACGAAGTTTATTGATTTCCGATGAATCCGAACAAATCCGAAATCTTGATCAATGCAGGTCCCATCAGCACGATCAAAAGCGCCGGAAAGATAAACAACAGCAAGGGGAAAATCAACTTAATGGCGGCCTTGGCGACCATCTCTTCGGCGCGTTGCCGCCGTTTGGTTCGCATCGAATCGGCAAAGACGCGCAAGCTGTCCGCAATCGAAGTTCCGAAGCGATCCGTTTGCACCAGCATCGCCACCAGCGATTTCACGTCATCCACTCCCGTGCGGTCGCCGAGGTTGCGCAATGCTTCGTCGCGCGGTTTTCCGGCACGAATTTCGCGGTTGGTAACAGCCAGTTCTTCAGACAGGTTGCGTTCGACCAGTTCCATTTCACGGCCAACGCGATGCAACGCGGCATTCAGCCCCAACCCGGCTTCGACGCAAACGACCATCAGATCAAGCGCATCCGGCAAGGCGCGGGTAATTTTGCTTTTGCGTTTGGAAATCATGCGCGAAAGCATAAATGAAGGCATGAACGCGCCGTAACACAACGCAACCACCGTCAAGCCAATCGTGCCGCTATCCACCGGCTTTCGCAAAATCACCGTCAGGAAAAAGAACACCACGGTCGGCAACAACAACATCGAAGTCAGGCGGATGGCGCGATAGACCGTCGCGGCGCTTTCGTTGTAATAGCCTGCCTGGATCAATCGCTTTCTCAACCGACGCAAATTGCGCGGCGAAGGCGCAGGAACGAATTGCGCAATCGGTTTGGCGACGCGTTCAACAAACATCGTCGAAACATTTGGTTGAGGAGCGTCATCCGTCGCGCGCGGATTGATTTCTCGCAACCGAGTTTCAACCGGGCTGGCTTGGCGCACAAAAAAGAAGTACGCGGCGATGCCAAGACTGACGACCATGCCAAACAGCGTCGTAAAAAATAACAGTGCGTTGCTTTCCATAACTTGCTTTCGGTTCGGCGGCTCAATTCGTCGCCGTCAATGAGGTTATTTGCCTTTCACAGGCTGGTTTCGCCTGTGCTGCCAATGGAACGTCAAACTTCGATGTCTACGATCTTGCGAATGATCAGCCATCCGATGACTTGCGCCACCATTCCGCCACCCAGAATGTAAAAACCGAGCGGATGTTCATACATGGATTTCATGTAATCCGGATTGACAAGATTGATCCAAAAGAACAGAAAGAACGGCAACGCGCTGACAATATACCCGGACAATCGCGCTTGCGCGGATTTGACGCGGATTTCGCCTTGAATGCGGAACCGTTCGCGGATCGTGTGACTGATGTTGCGAAGTACTTCGGATAAATTGCCGCCGATTTCGCGCTGAATCAGAACTGCCGTCACGCAAAGTTTCAAATCCAGAATCGGCACGCGCTCGCACATGTTTTCGAGCGCCGATTTGATGTTCAATCCCAGATTTTGTTCTTCATAGGTTTTGCCGAATTCGCGCGCGATTGGCTCCGGCATTTCGGTCGCCACCATTTGCAGCGCCGAACTGAAACTGTGTCCCGCCTGCAACGAACGAACCATCAGCTCCAACGCATCTGGCAACTGTTCCAGAAAGGTGTTGAACCGGCGACGGCGTTTATTCAACACCCACAACAAAGGCGCAATCATGACGACAATCGCCACCAGAAACATGGCCATCAGCGAACCGGTGAAAAAGAAAGTCATCAATCCGGCCAGCAATCCGGCGATCAGGCTGTAGCTCATGAAGCGATAGACGGTGATCTTCAAATCGGCTTGACGCAAGGTTTCCTGCAGTCGGTTGAAGATCTCGAAACGGATCATCGCCCGGTGAAACACCGGCACGGTGCTGAGCAATTCTTCTTTCAGCAACTGCATTTCGCGCTGGCTGGCGCCGCCGCGTTCCTGCACCAATTGTTTCAGACGGTCGTCAATTCGTTTGCGATATTGATCGGTGTCGCGACTGACGAAAAAGTAAAACGCGACGATCAAAAACGCTGCCGCAGCCAACGCAGGAAGAATGAAAATGACCAAGTCCATAACTTACCCAAGTTCTGTTTTGAGGCTGGGCTTTTGCCCAACGCTCCGGTTTATCGTGATCTCCACCCCGATTGAGTCACTTCGGCAGCCACGCCCCGTGGTTCGAAGATGTTCGGCGGCAACTTGAAGCCGTATTGTTCCAGACGTTCGGAAAATCGCGGGCGAATGCCGGTCGGCTGGAATTGCCCCTGCACTTCGCCGTTGCGGCCAACGCCTGTGCGAATGAAACGATAGATTTCCTGCATGGTGATGATTTCGCCTTCCATGCCGATGATTTCCGATACGCTCATGACTTTGCGCGTGCCGTCGCCCATGCGCGAAACCTGAATAATCAAGTGAATGGCCGAACTGATTTGCTGGCGCATGGCTTTGTCCGAAATTCGCAAATTGGCCATGGCGATCATCGTTTCCAGGCGAGCCAGCGCGTCGCGCGGCGTGTTGGCGTGGATGGTGGTCATACCGCCGTCGTGACCGGTGTTCATGGCCTGCAGCATGTCAATGGCTTCGTCGCCACGAACTTCGCCAACGATGATGCGGTCAGGACGCATACGCAACGAGTTGCGAAGCAGCGAGCGCTGCGTCACTTCGCCTTTGCCTTCGATGTTCGGCGGGCGCGTTTCCAACCGAATGACGTGCGGTTGTTGCAGCAACAATTCCGCCGAATCTTCGATAGTCACCAGACGTTCCACGTCAGGGATGAACGACGACAGACAATTGAGCATCGTCGTTTTGCCCGCGCCGGTTCCGCCGGAAATCAGAACGTTCAGTCGAGCTTTGACGCAGGCTTCCAACAACTGCGCCAGTTCCGGCGTCATCGCGCCGAATTCGATCAGGTCTTTGACCTTCAGCGGATCGGTTCCGAACCGCCGAATGGAAAGCATTGGCCCGTCGAGCGCCAACGGCGGAATGATCGCGTTGACACGCGAACCGTCTTTCAATCGCGCGTCCACCATCGGCGAGGACTCGTCCACGCGACGGCCAATGCGTGACACGATTCGGTCAATGATCTGCATCAGGTGCGCATCGTCGCGGAATGCAATGTCTACTTTTTCCAGTTTGCCGCGGCGTTCAATAAAAACATTCTTTGCGCCGTTGACCAGAATATCGGCGATGGTCGTGTCGGCCAGCAACGGTTCCAACGGCCCAAGCCCGAACAATTCATTGAGCACATCGGCCTGGACTTTTTCGCGCTCGGCTCCGCTCAAGGGCGCATTTTCGTCATCGAGGATGCGCGTGATGGCTTTTTTGACTTCGGCCTGAACAACAGTTTGCTCCAGGCCTTCCAATTTGGTGAGATCGAGACGATTGATCAGGATACGATGCACACGAGCTTTCAACTCCTGCATCGCATTGGTTTCCGCTGTGACGGCATTTCGCGGCATGCCGCCGCTCACCTGATCTTGCAATCTGCTTTTGATGACTGACATGGTTTTTTCCTGAGGGGGCTATGTTCCGCCGTGAGGGAGGATGAACGAACGGATTTTCTGCAACTAAACAGGGGCTTTAATTGGGCGCGTGGCGGGTTTGTGTCCCGCCACGCGCAGGTGACAAGCAATCAGCGTTTGCTGCCGAAAATCGAGGTCCATCCGCGTTGGGGTTTTGGCGCTGGGGCAGAAGTTTCGGATTGCGGTTTGATGCCGGTTAACTTGCTGGCCAGCGCGCTGAAATCGTGGATTACACGCGATTGATTCTTCGACAAAACCAGCGGCTCGCCCACATTAATCGAAGCGATTGCCGCTTGATAATCATTGGCAATGGTTCCGAACACCTGAGTTTCGAGCACTTTCTCGACCTGCTTCAGATCGAATTCAGGCGTTTTGGTGTAACGGTTGACGACGACCTTGATTCGATTTCGGTCGTATCCCAGCCGCGTGAAAATATCCAGCGTGCGGCGGGCGCTGCGGATCGCCGGAATGTCCAGCGTCAAGAGCAGAATCAAATCGTCGGCAGCATCCAAAGCCGAAATCGTGATTTCGTTGAGCATACGAGGCGGATCAATCACCACGTATTCGGTTTGCGCTCGTAACAACGCAATCGCCCGCGTCACGTGTTCCACCCGCACATCCTCGTCTTTGCCGATTTCGGTCGGAGCGGCCAGCAACCCAAGATACTTTGACCGTTGCGTCAAATAACTGGCCATCAACTGGTCGTCCAGCCGGTCATAATTTCTGACGACATCGTGAATCGAATAAATCGGCTCCAGCCCCAGATACAACGGCTGGTCGCCCGCTTGCAAATTCAAATCAATCACGCAAGCGCGTTTGCGAGACAACCGCGCCAGACTGGCAGCCAGATTGGCGGTGACGAACGTCGTTCCGCATCCGCCCTTGCTGGCATACACGGCGATAACCCGCCCCAGATGAGATTCTTCGGGACGAACGACCGCTTGCTCGATTTTCGTGAAAACCGCCGCGATTTCGGATTCAACCAGCGGCTGGCGCAAAAACTCAGTCGCGCCGGAACGGAAGGATTGCAGGATGACTTCCGGCGAATTGTCTTCGCTGGAACAAACGACAGCCGTGTCCGGCAATTCCTGATGGATGCGTTCAACAAGCTGAAAAGAATGATTCAACTCGCCATTGAGCAGAACCAGAGCGGCCTGCGGGCGCAAGCGATTGAGCTCGTCCAGCACCTGCGGCGCGTTTGGCAATTCCGCCAGAATTGCCAGCGGAGTCTGGCTCGCGCTGCGCAGCCGCGTTCTCTCCTGCTGACTCAAACTTCTACCGATGACAACTACTGAAATTGCTTTCGACACTACTTTCAGTTCCTTGCTTGAAACTCGATTCTGATTTTGCCCGCCCCTGAATTGCGGCGAGCGCGGAAACCGCCTGATCGAACCAGGCCTTGTAAGAAAGTGGATTATAGTCTCCGCTCTACCGAAACTCCATCGAAAATTCCCAGCGAGAAACCTACGCGCCAATCCGCCGGGAGCCTTTTATCGAACTATTCATCCAACCTTTATTTCATCAACTGTACAGACATCGGCAACCAACTGCGTTTGAATGTCGGCGCGTTGTCAGTCTGCAAATTGTTGGGGGCAATCGGCGTCCCTCCGGCAAAGATTTCACGGACGAAAAAGCCGTATAACGTGCCGTCATCGCGGACTTCCTGCAGAAAGATCAGTCCGATGTTCGTCACTTTCAACGTCGTCAGGTCGGGATTGCGCGCCAGATCAACCGGGTTGAACATCATCACCGGAACCACCATCGCGTGCGTGTTCGGCCCCGGATAGCTGCTGGTTTTGACATAGCGATAACTGTTCAACGCTTGCAGATCGAGAAAATCGTTATCCAACGTGTTCGACTTCAAGGCCTGCAAGCCGAGTTTCGCCTGATCGTAGGTCGTCAGATCGTTCCGATCGTAAATCGGCATATCCATTCCGACGCGAATCTGTCCGCAATAACCATTTCGAGCGAAATCCCCAACTGAATAACCACTCACCGAAAGCCCAAATGCCGACAACGGCGGCAAGGTTGAAAGTCTGGCAATTCGATAATGCGTCGGTTTCAGTTCGATGTACCGCCCCATAATGGTTTTGTTCAGATTGATGTCGTCCAGCACTGCCGTATCTCGCACCCCGGTGACATACGTGCCGACTCCGCCACTGTAAGCATCCACATAAGGCTGTGTATTGCGAGCGCCTGCGGCAAATCGCGACCGGTAATAATCGCCAAACAAGGTAGGCCATTCATCCGATCCGCGATTGGGGTCTCCCACCCAATGCACGTTGTCGTTGGCATCGAAAAACGTATCGGGAAGCATGACCGGACTCCAGCAACCGCCGCCGCCGGGTTTGCCAACTCCGGCGGTGCCCGTGCCACCATCAACAGCAACAACCGTTGCCGTCGAAGCTGCACTGACCGTAAATCCATTCAAGCCGAACATCCCCGCAAAGAGCGTGGGAACAGGTATGTTCGCATCCACTTTGATCTGCGGAAAATCAAAGTTGGATTGATTCTTGGGAGTCACCGCCACGTTTCCATTGCCGATAACGATGTCGTTGGCGTTCGGCGAATTGTCGCCTTTGCCCGGATCAGCATATCGCCGCACTTGATTGAGTTTGGCGTAATCAATCGCCTGCTGTTGCGCCAAGAACAATTGCTGCGATCCGCCTTCGGTAGATTCAATGGTCAACCGCAAAGCCGCCGCTCCGGCCAATGCAGCGGCGTCAAGTCCGTTTTGAAACTGGTTGCGCGAACTGAAGGCAAAACCAAGATCAATGGAAAGCGATAGAAATCCGATCATCACAGTAATCATCAACGCCGTCAGCATCATGATGACGCCACGTTGTCGTCGTTTCCGCGAATCGCCTACGCTCGGTTCAATCCGAACGGTGCTGGATTTTTCGCCATGTTTTGTAAAGATGCGTTTCATTGTTTTATACCTCAACACGACTTTCGCATCGCCTGACGGCTTGATTTCAACTTCGTCTGGTGCAAGGAGAGGGATGAGGCGCAAGGCTCGTCATCCCTCTGGTTGTAGCGATCAAACCTGATTCGATCCATTCTCAATCCGTCACCCATTCAAGCCAGATTTATTGCGATGGCGGCTTGGTCTTGGATTCCGTCTTCGCCGGTTCCGGCTCAGCCGACTTGGCGGCTTTTGGCGCTGGAACATCCGCACCAGTCGGCCCGACCACCGTCGGAACTACCGGATTGGCAGGCGGCACTGCTGCGCTGATGTTGGCAGCAGCAGAAGAGTTGGTTGAATCAGTTGCGGAAGCGGAATTTGATTTTGGCGTCGCGGACGGCGCATCGGATTTCTTGGGATCATCCAGCTTCAAAGTCTGTTGCAATTCCTGCTCGCCCGATTTGCGCGGAACAGAATGTCCGGACTGACCCTCGATCTGGCTGGCAGGCGCGCCATTTGTGTTCGGCGTCACTGGCTTCAACTCGCTGACACCCGGCAAGCGCGGCAATTGATCCGGGTTGAGCGGTTCAACCAGCTTGACCGTCGCCAGGAACAGCAATTCCGTTTCGCTGCGCTGGAAACTGCGGCTCTTGAACAACTCACCCAAAACCGGAATGTCTCCCAACAGCGGAATTTTCGATAAGGTCACCTGTTCGGTGTTATCAATCAGCCCCGCCAACGCAAAGCTCTGGCCATCACGCAATTCGAGCATGGTTTTCGCGCGACGGACACGCAACCCTGGAATGCGAATACCTTGCACGATCACACCTGAAGCAATATCCAGCGTGGAAACTTCCGGCGCCAATTCCAACCGAATGTGATTTTCGTCAATGATCGTCGGCGTGAATTCGAGTCGCACGCCGAATTCCTTGAAGATGACAGTGATTGCGGATTGTCCGGCGTTGACCGATTGCAAAATCGGAATCGGGAACTCACCGCCCACCAGGAAATTGGCTTTCTGGCCGTGCATCGCAATCAGATTCGGTTCCGCCAGTTCACGAAATGCTCCGCGTGTTTGCAAAGCGCGAATAAATCCCAACGTGGCAGCGTCGCTGTTGGTGTTCCCCAGGAAGATATTCAGCGGAGAAAGAATTCCAAATCCGAGTGCGGTGGATGGATTTGGACCGCCCTTCAAATCTGCCGAGTTCAACACGCCCGGTCCGCCGGAACTGATGTAAGCCGGAACGGTTCCGTTGACAATGCCATAAGCCGTGGCAATTTCGCGCAGCACCGAACGATTCACTTCGGCCACACGAATCTGCAATTGCACCTGCGCGGCATCCAGCACCGGCGCTTTGATCAGATTGGTCACTTTCAACCCGGCGGCTTCGATGATTTTCTGCACCTGATCGGCAATTTCCGGTTTGGTCACCGTGCCGGACAGCACGACAGAATTGTTCGCCTGGCTAAGCTGGATGTTTTCTTTCGGGAACAGAACTTTGACCTGATTATCAATCAACGACAGGTTGGACAGCACATAAATGTCGAAGGCCACCAACCGCTCCGGTTCACCTTCTTTTTTCTTGGCCCAAGCCACCAAATTGACCTGACCAAAGGCGATGCCATTGACGATCGCCTGCCGAAAATTGATCGGAATGACTTGCGCGATCTTTTCGTCGGAAATCGCCAGCCGCTCGTAATCGGAATCGAATTCAATCACGCGCGATTGCCCAACTTGAACATCAATCTTGATTGGCTGACCGTTATTGGTAAACGAAGCCGGAATCTTTTTATCCTGCGCACTGGCAATTGACCCTAAAGCCATCAGCGCCAGCACTGCCACCGCCAGCATCAAAACGGGTTGAACTTTGAATCGTCGAAACAGATTTGTCATATCGTCTCCTGAAATATCGGCTGTCATTTTTTCGATCCACATCAGCCATTGGCCGATTCAGCCTGTGGGGGGACGGTTAAATATTTTAGGGCACCATTTCCACTCGTGACCGCTTCGTACCTTCGATCAACTCGATGGTTTTTTCCAGATTGACCTTCTTCAGAGCCGGGCCTTGAGGTTGTTGTTGATTCGGATTGTTGACGTTGATCGTCCAGGGCTGGATCGTCGGCATCGGTCGCGGCGCACTGCCAACTCCCTGCCGAGTGCCTTCCAAAGCGCGGCGCTCCAAAGCGACGTCGTCCAAAACGTCCCGCTTGGTTGCGCCCGGCGTCTTCGGAATATCCTGATCGGTGGCGTTGCGGATCGAAAGCTGAAGCTTGCCTTCAGACTCGGCCAGTTTGACTTTTTCGGCCTGCGCCGGTGTCAGTTCCAACGTGACAGTATTCACCAAAGCCGGTTTGCCGTCCTTGGTCGTTTCCATTTTCTGACCGCCGGCCAAAACACGCACTTTTTGCAGAACAACTTTTGAAACCGCTCGCGCGCCTTCCAGTTGTGGAGTCATGATCGCAATCACGTCCACATACGTTCCCGGCGCAATAAAACCAGCCACGCCGCTGGCTTCATCCACGCGAACCGATACCGACCGCATTCCTTCGGTGATGATTCCGGGCATTCCCGGTTGAGCGCCGATGCCAGCCAGTTGCCGACCAAGCACAACCATTTTGGCCGGAATGTCGGCGGTGGTGACGCGACCAATGACTTCTTCTCGCTTGAGAATCGCGCCTTCCGGAATCAGGCTCTTGTCGAATCGGGCGAGAGCAACTTGCTGAGCGTTGATCTCAGTTCCCAGCGGAATGTCCGCCGTGGCCACAACCACCGTGGTTTCATTTTGAGTTTTCAATCGCTCGGCTTGCTGAAGAACATATTTCTGCGCCAGAAAAATGGCCAACAATCCGAAAACGACCGCGCCAGCTAAGGCTAGGAAAAAGCGCCTATTCATCGTGGTGACTCCTTATCGAAATCCTTGAATCCAAACTTTGACTTCCAGAAATTGAAATGGGCACAAACTTGATAACTGCATTTGGCTCGCGAGGCAAGCTGATCTCACTCATGTTCCAGATAACAGGTCACTCCCATGTTGACGCCGCTTTGTCCTGACTGATTGGAACTGAACATCGTCAAAATGATCGGAAGCGCTGTATCGAATTTATGCCGAATCCGTATGCCTATACGGTCTCCTCGAGCACCATTAGTGTAATTCTCTTCAATCTTATCGTCGTTCGTATCCAGAATCTGATCGCCCATCGGCAACAATCTGACAGCAGTGATCTGCGTGTCGGCAGTAACCACAACGCCGGAATTCGCCAGATACGAACTCACGGTTTTTATCGCAGCATCCTGCTTCTGACCTTCGGTTGAAAACGTCAGCCCCGCTCCATAAGGCAGTGCCAAAACCCGAGCGCCTTCGCGGGCGGCCAAAGTTAACGATTGTTTGGTTGCCCAGGCCCGTCCGATTTCAATGATGGCCAAAACCAAACCCAGGAAAAGTGGAAGAATCAAAGCCATTTCGGCCATAGATTGTCCACGTTCCCTCCATTTCCGCGACCGTCGCGATTGTTGATGTTGTGTTGACAATTCGCTCATGGCGTTCTTCCTCACTGAGCCTTTATTCATTCTTCCAACGACTAACCGCCGCGTTTCATCGTGCAACTGGCAATTACCTGAATTTCTTTGTAGTTCAAGTCAAACGGCGTATCGGGCGGAGAACTGAACGGAAGCTCAATTGAATAAAGCAGAGTGACTTTCACCTGACGGGGGTCTCGGCTGATTCCCTGTAAAGCCTTATTCGCTTGTGCCGGGTCTTTAGCAAAGAAAAATAACTTGCCAGCCTCAGGCCTTCCATCAAAACCGTTGTCTGTCATGTACTTCCGCACTGCCGGAACAACGTATTTGTCAAAATTGCTCGCAGTCCCGCTGTTCGGATCACAAGCCGGAGGGGTGCAGTATTCCGCTCCGCCTTTGACCGGGTTCTTAGCCCAAATCCGCGCCCCTTCATAAGCCGCTCCGTACAACACCATCTGCAAATTGAACCCTTGGGCGATGATGGAAACCCCAATCAACATCACAAAGAGAATCAAAATCATCAGGGCAAACTCAATCAGAGCTTGTCCTTGTTCTCTGTTCTGGTTTTTATAACTAATTCGGTAAGGAAGTTTTTGAAGCTTTCTCATTGCCAACCTCTTTGGAAACATTGGCGATACAGCAAGCAGCATTTACATTGCTCAAACTTGGGGAGGTGAACTGCGAGGCGAATGATAAAACAATGCAAGACAACTTTGTCAAAGGACTGAGGGAGTAAATCTGGGGACGGTGTTTTGCCTGCTGCTTGTTTGTGGTTTCACTGTTAGCGAAGCATCGTAAAGCCAATATCAAAGAATTGACTTCAGAAACCCTGAATAAATTGCAATCAAAGTTCCAGCCGCAATCGCAACCCCAAATGGCGTGGTTGCGGATGCAATGCTCTCATTATCCAGACTCTCAAGGTGAATTGTGTACAACTTCAAGCTCGCCACAAAAAAGCCTAAAAAGTTGAACAAGATCCGGCGAAACCGAAGCCAGGTAATTCCGAGCTTACCTTCGCGCATCACCGCGACAAATGCCAACAGCGGATAGCACAGCAACGTGATCAACAACACCCGTACAATTCCAGCCCCACCGACAAACGTACCAATCGCCATCATGAACTTCACATCTCCGGCCTTCATGCCTTTAACGAGATATGGAATCAGCAATAGGCAAAACCCAATTGCCAATCCTTTCAAGGAAAACAACAAGCCTTCGAAATTCGCCTTGCCACTGTTGATCAGAATTCCCAGAAGAGCTGCCGGAAAAACAATTAGGTTTGGAATACGACGCTCTCGCAAATCAAAGATCGCAACTAGGATGACGATGACCGTCAAACTGATAGCGGAAATCGTGTCAAACCAACTCATCGTAAAGTTTACGTTCCCAATCTCCGCTTGACTGATCCACAAAAAATTCCGAAAAAATTCGAATTGATTGCGGTTCAACAAAAAATCGGAAAGGGGCATCTGGCACCTAGATTTTCAAAAAGATGCCCTCCCGACATTAAGTAACACAGAACCGCCTTCTCAAAGCAATGCAAGCTTGCATTCACTTCGAGATTGCAATTGAGCCGTGTAGGTAAATCTTAAGCTTTGGCAGATGGCGTGATGCAGGGGCCGCTCACGCCAGCAACAATGTATGGATCTAAGCAAAACTGCAGAGAGCAATCTCTATTTGCCCTAACAGCCGTGCTTGAAACTCTGATGGTGTGCCACTCGGTGAGATGTGAATTGGGGTCGAAACCTCTCTGATATTGCTCGGCGGATTGTAAATCATGAAACTCCACCGAGTCGGAGGTACTTTTTATTATTACAGGTCCTCACATGGAGGACGAGATGGCGAGCACAGTCAGCGCGTCCAAACCAAATTACGAAATGCTGTTATTGGCGGACGTCAGTTTCGTATTGATCTTGCTGAAGATCTGGCTGATGCTTTGTCCCATGGTCGTCAAAACGAACACGGCAGCAGCGCCAATCAGAACTAACAACAATGAATATTCAACGATATCCTGTCCTTGCTCATCCTTAATAAACTCTTTGATCATAGGTTTTCTCCTGTCTTGCCTGGTTATGGGTTAAAACGCTTGAGTTGCGTAGAAGTAACTTTGGGAGAAGAAGCGACAAGTTGAGTCAGCTTGAACAACCTGGAGTTTGGTGAAGTATGGTTGCCAGATTCAACAACTACTCCTCACGACACCACATACGCCAATCACTGTACCCAACTTTCAGAAAAACTTTATAGCAAGGGAAGAAAAACTACCACTCCCTTTTTGAAAAAACTTTCCTGAGACAAGCTCGTCAGCAGTTAGGTAATGTACTTTTGGGGGGTCGAATCGTTGACGACAAAAAGACCGAGCGAGTTGCCGATAACATCTCTAAAATTCGGTGCGTTCAACGACAAGGAGCGTCAAGTCGAGGCGCATTCTACTCACAAGCATCTGTTTCGGCAAGCGAAAACTTCCAGGCTCATTGCCGTGCATTCAAATTTCCAAAATGCCTCTTCATCTTAACTTTACGGCAAAAATTTCCAGACTGTCCTCAATCAGCGGCAAGCCCGGCGACTTTAGGCGCCCGTTCTTTGTATTGCAGTTGATAGAGTTTGAAATATATTCCGCGCTTGGCCAGCAGCGATTGATGATCTCCCAGTTCGCGGATTTCACCTTTGTGCAGCACGATGATTTTGTCTACACGCTGAATGGTCGAAAGCCTGTGTGCGACGATGATCGAAGTCCGTTTTGCCATCACACGCTCAATGGCTTGCTGAATTAATTGTTCGGTTTCGGTGTCAATGCTTGAAGTCGCTTCGTCCAGAATCAGGATGCTTGGATCGAACGCCAGGGCGCGCGCAAACGAAATCAACTGTTTTTGTCCGACCGAAAACCCCGCACCACGCTCTCGAACCTTGGAGCTATATCGCTCAGGTAGGTGTTCGATGAATCCAGCGGCGCGCACTTCCCGCGCTGCCCATTCAATCCGACTGTCGTCAATTGCGTCGTTCCCAAGCCGAATGTTTCCGGCAATGTCACCCGAAAATAGAAAAACATCTTGCAAAACGACTGCAAAATTCTCCCGCAACTTATGGAGATCGAATTGTCGGATGTCCACGCCGTCCAGCAAAATTTCGCCGCGCTGAATATCATAAAACCGCATCAGCAAATTGGTGATCGTCGTTTTTCCCGATCCGGTGTGGCCCACCAAAGCAATGGATTCGCCCGGTTCGACGGTGAACGAAACGTCTTTCAGCACCCAATCTTCGCCCTTGTAAGCGAACCAGACATTGCGAAATTCAATGCGCCCAAGTGCTTTTTTGCCCATGGTCGCTGATTGAGGTCGTTCCGGTGATTCGATGCCATCTGGAGTGTCCAGCAATCTGAAGACGCGCTCACTGGCGACAACTGCGGCCTGAAACACGTTATATTTATCGCTGATGTCCTGAATCGGCTGCCACAAGCGTTGTGTATATTGCAGAAACGCGACCAACGTCCCGACGGTGATGGCGTTTTGAATCACCTGACCGCCGCCGTACCAGACAATTGCGGCAATCCCGATCGCCGAAATCAAATTCACCAACGGGTAAAACACCGCGTAATAAAAGATCGTGTCCAGATTGGCCTGTTTGTGAGCGGCGTTGATTTCGGAAAATTGCTGAAAGGCTTTTTCTTCGCGATTGAAAAGCTGCACCACCTGAGCGCCGGAAATGTGCTCTTGCGTAAAGGCGTTCAACCGGGCAATTTTTGTTCGCACCTGCCGAAACCCTTCGCGCGCGCCACGCCGAAACCACATCGTCGCCGCCCAGAGCAGCGGAACAACCAGCAGCGAAACAATCGCCAGTTTCCAATTGAAGTAAAACATCATTCCCAGCGCTCCAGCGATCAGCACAATGTCGCCGAGCACTTCGACCACGCCGGAAGCGAACAATTCATTCAGCGAGTCCACATCGGTGGTCAGCCGCGTAATCAATCGGCCAACCGGGTTGTTGTCGTAAAACGAAACTTCAATGGATTGCAGCTTGCCGAAAATTTCTTCACGCAAGTCGTACATCACGCGCTGCCCGATGGTGTTGAGCAACACATCCTGGAAATATCCGACGCCCAGCGTCAGCGCCAGCGAACCGATATAAGCAATCGCAAGCCAGGTGATGCCTTCGAAAGCCGAATCGAACGTCATCGCACCTGTCGCCGCCGGTGCCACGTAATCGTCAATTGCCCATTTCGTCAGCAAAGGACCAAGTTGCCGAACGAGGTTCAAGCCCGCCGTCAGCAACAACGCAATGACGACCAGCCGTTTGTATGGCGCCAGGTAACGAAACAAGCGGCGCGCCGCCTTCGCATCGTAAATTTTGCCAAGTTGTTCTTCTTCGTGATGATTGGACATAACTTGAAATATGCCGCTGGCAATTTCTGCCGGTTATGGTTTCCGCACTGGCTTTTTCTTCACAGGCTGCTTTTTGGGTGCAGGCGCAGGCGGTGGAGCGGAATCTTCTTCTAATTCTTTGGCAGCCAACCCCGCCGCCATGGCTTTCGCTATGCCCTGTAAATCGCCACTTAATTCAGCGCGCCAGGAAGTTTCAAACCTGCGCATGCTGATGACCTCCAGCTTGGTCATGGAAATCGGCTCCTTCAGCCCAGGCAGGTCAAGCTTGATCGTCATGCGATACAGTATGTGAGTCAGCTCTGCGGATTCCTGAATGTTCCCTATGACGTCAAATGTCGAACTGTTCAAAACGTTCTTCAACTCAGGCGTGACTGAGGCCATCAAGCCCAAAACCTTCCCAAACACTTCGGCGTCGCTCAATTTGTCAAAATCGGCTTTATCCTTGACGCCAAGCACCAATTCCATTCCCAGTTTGTCTTTTTCGGATTTCGCCGCCGCGACGAGCGGGGCGAACAACTCGCGCAATTGTTTGAGCGCGTCCGGATGCATATAACTCGCCGCTTTGATCCAATCAGCCTGACGCGAAGCTTCCATATACGCTTTGGCAACGGATTCCGGCGTTTCCTGACTTTGCTGAGCGAGTGCCAAACCTTGCATACCAAAGCACAAAGCCAGCGCAAAAATCATGGTTACCCAATTTCTTCTTTTCATGTGACCTCCATTGAAAAGCCGGCGTTATTCTTTTCTGCCGGAAAGGCCTTCCGCCAGCTTGTTGACCATTTCTTCCATATCGGCGGTCAACAATCCGCGCCAGGTTGTTCCCTGTTTTTTGAAGCTCATCAATTCGACTTCGCTGACTTCGACGCCGGACATTTTGATCTGGGTGCGATATACGACATGAACCAGATCAGCGCCTTCCGTGACTTTGCCCAGCACGGTCGTTTTAGAAGCGGCCAGCGCGGTTTTCATATCCGGCACTGCGCCCACCATGAAATTCATCAGCCGTTCAAAAATCGTCGCCCCGCTCAAACTGGCAAACTCTTCGTTGCTTTTCAGCCCGAAGATCGTTTTCGCCGCTCCGCCGGAAACGTCCGCGTTGATGATGGTGGCAAAGGTACGTTTCATCGAACCAAGCGCGTCCGGGTGCAGCAGGCTCGCACACTTGTCCCAATCGCCTGCCTGCATGGCGGCAAAGTACGCTTTCGCCGCGGCTTCAGGTGAATCGGGAGCTTGCGCCGGTTGCGCTTGAGCAAACGCGGCCAGCGCCAATCCAACGGTCAGCGCAGCGATCAAGAAAAAGTTGAAAAAAGCATATTTCATTGATTGACCTCCAAAAAAGCAGGGGGCGGTTTCAGCTTGCGGCAAGCTCTTCTTCCAGCAATTGCCGCTCGTATAAATCGGCATATTCGCCATCGAGTCGCATCAACTCTTCGTGCGTGCCGCGTTCGACAATCCGACCGTGATCCAACACGCAAATCAAATCGGCGTCTTTCACCGTCGAAATGCGATGCGCGACGATCAACGCAGTTCTGCCACGCATCACGTCACGCAAATGGGAAAGGATTTTTTCTTCGGTGTAAGTGTCCACCGCCGACAGCGAATCGTCGAGAATCAAAATCTTCGGGCGACGAATAACAGCGCGAGCAATCGCCGTTCGCTGTTTTTGTCCGCCGGAAAGCGTGATGCCGCGTTCGCCCAGAATGGTTTTGAATTGATTCGGAAACTCTCGCACGTCGTCGGCCAATCCGGCAGCTTCGGCTGCCCATTCGACATCGGCGTCGCTGGAACCCTTGACGCCGAATTTGATGTTTTCGGCCAGTGTTTCGCTGAACAGAAACGTTTCCTGCGGCACGTAGCCGATGTTTTCGCGCAGGGTTTTCAGCGGAATTTCGCGGATCGGTCGCCCGTCAATCAGCACCATTCCAGGTTCGGCGTCCAGCAAACGCGGAACCAGATTCATCAACGTGGATTTGCCGGAACCCGTTCGCCCGATCAAAGCGACCGTTTGTCCAGCTTCGATTTTCAAATTGACGTCCTGCAACACCGGCGGAGCGCCCGCCGAATAGCGAAACGTCAAATTACGAAACTCAATCGCCCCCTCGATCCCCGCGTCTCTTTGTCCCCTGATCTCCCCGTCGGCAATCGCAGGCTCGATGGCCATGATTTCGTGCATACGTTTCAAACTGGCCGTGCCGCGTTGCACCAGATTTGTCACATACCCCATCGCAATCAGCGGCCAGATCAATTGTTCCAGGTACAGGTTGAAGGCGGCAAATTCGCCAATCGTCATTCGCCCCTGAGCCGTTTCGCGTCCGCCGACCAGAATGATCGCCGCAAATCCCAGCCCGATGAAAAATTGCATCAACGGACGAAACACCGCCGACAACCGAACCAGCCCCAGATTGCGTTCGACGTATTCGTTGTTCAGCCGCGCAAATTCGCGTTTCTCGAAATTTTCCTGCGCGTACGCGCGAATGACGCGAACGCCGGTCAGATTTTCCTGCGCGCGCGCCGTGATGTCGGAAAAAAACTCCTGAATCTTTTCAAAACGAACGTGAATCTGGTGGCCGAAGTATTTCACCGTCAGCGACACCAGCGGCATCGTCAGCAGCAAGATAATCGTCAGTTTCAAACTGATCTGAAACATCAGCGGCAGGATAATCAGCACGCGAAACAGCGTTTGTTCGCTGTACATGATCGCCGGGCCAAAAATTTGCCGAACCGCGCCGAGGTCGTTCGTCGCCCGCGCCATCAAATCGCCTGTACGATGGTTCTGGAAAAATTCGAGCGGGAGTGTTTGCAGATGTCCGTAAAAATCCTGGCGCAGGTCGTATTCGACATACCGCGACATGTTGATGAGCGTTCGCCGTTGCAGATACAAAAACACGCCGCTGACCAGACTGCTGCCGACGATGATGGCCACAGAACGCCAGAGTTTGTCGTAACTCAAATCGCCAGCTTTCAACCCGTCAATCGCCAGTCCGACATAACGCGGCACAAACACGCCGAACGTCACCGAACCAAGCACGAAGAAGGTTCCGACAATCAACTGCCAGCGATATTTTTTCAGGTAAAACACCAGCCATGCTGAGCCGCTGGCGAATTGGGTTTGATGATTCAAGCTTCACTTCCT
The DNA here is from genome assembly GCA_016789645.1 of Acidobacteriota bacterium. Lineage (GTDB taxonomy): Bacteria > Acidobacteriota > Blastocatellia > RBC074 > RBC074 > RBC074. Next base: position 17,590 of record JAEUQP010000482.1, read on the forward strand.
GACTTATGACTTCCCGAATGCGCTCGCAACGACCGTGCAATCAATCCGATTCCTCCGGCCAGCAACACCAGCATCACGATGGTGTTGAACAAACTGGTTTCGCGGAAATAAATGTCCAGATTGACGATGATGCCGGCCAGAATGATGACGGCTCCGGCCAGCGTCAGCAGCCAGCCGACGATCGAACGTCCGTTGAAAAACAAAAACCCGATGCCGACAATGAGCGGGACAAGCGTCAATCCGAACGTGTTATACCCTCCCCAGCGCCAAAATCCTGTGGTCACGGATACCTGATTGGTCAGCAAATACGCTCCGGCGACAGCCATGGCCAATCCGGCCAGAAACTCTCCCAACCCGCCTTGTGTGCCGCCTGCTCCGCGAAATTTTGGTTCTTGTTCCATCGCAACTTCCTTTGCGTTGATCTTGCTGCGTTATTCTTGCATCCGGGCGAGGCATTCTACTTTCGCCGCCGAATCATCACAACCACCACTCAAAAGGCCGCAAAACCGTCTGAACTTTCCAGCGGCAAGGGCGTGATTAGCTCCGACGGCCTCGAATTTCGCCAAAAAACTTTTCAACGTTTACTCTTCCAACCAAGTAGAGGGTTACGAGCAGGCGAGGAGGATTCACTGAACATGCCGGGCGGTATCAACATAGCGCTGAGGATAGACCAAATGCGATTTGATGAAAGGGTGACGCAATCAATAGAACCGCGCCCCTTTGATCTATTGGTTACGCGCGCGTGTGATGGCGATCTGGTGGCGTTCGACCAAATCATCATCGCCCATCAACAGCGAGTTCTCGGCATTGCCTGGCGCATGCTGGGTAATCGCGATGATGCTCAGGACGCGGCGCAGGAAACGTTTTTGCGCGTGTACAAACACCTGAAGAACTTTGACATCAAGCAGGACTTTTCCGGCTGGCTGTATCGCATCACGGTCAACGTTTGCCACGATCTGGCGCGCAAACGCGGACGCGGAAATCCCGTGTCGCTCGATGCCGAGCGGGAAGCCGGAAATTTCGCCGAACCGGTCAGCCCTCACAATACTGAACGTTCGGCGATGCACGCGCAGGAACGAGCGATCATCGCCCGCGCCCTGGCCACGTTGTCGGAAAAAGAGCGCGCGGCGATTGTCCTGCGCGATTTGGAAGGATTGACGACGGAGGAAGTCGCCGGAATTTTAGGCTCAACCCCCACAACCGTTCGATCCCAGGTCAGTTCGGCTCGCGCCAAGATCAAATCTTTCCGCGACCGCTGGCTGAAAACATCGGTTCGGAACCGGGAGCGGTAGCAACCGGGCAGTTCGACCCGAGCGGCCAAAAGCGAGGCCCCATGATGAAGTGCGAACAAATTGAAGAATTGATTCCTTTATACGTCGGCGGAGACCTGGAACCGTCCGAAGCCGACGACTTGCGCCACCACCTCACGGATTGCGCGCAATGTCGTCGGTTGCACGAAGCATTTCAGGCCAGCCAAACCTGGCTGACCACGTTTGCCGTGCCCGAATTTGACGAAGCGTCCTTGGCCAC
>JAEUQP010000299.1 GCA_016789645.1 Acidobacteriota bacterium
CAATGGTCTTCGTGCGTGTGCGTCAGGATCACGCGCTGAATGTCTTTGATGGCAAAACCGAGTTGATGCAGTTGCTGGCGCAGCGCAGCCAGCGCTTCTTCAGTTTTTGGCCCGGTGTCCACCAGAGTCAGCGGATCTTCGACGACCAGATAAATGTTGATTGGGCCGACCGGGAAGGGCGTTGGAATGACGAGCTTTTCAATTCGCATCAGTTGGTTTCAAGCTTAAAGACGCGCTGCGCGTTTTGGAAAAGAAATTTGGCTTTCACGTCTTCAGCCAAGCCAAGTTCATTCACTTGCTGAACGCATTTTTCCAGCGAAAGCATGGGGAAATTCGATCCGAACAGCACCTTGTCCTGTCCATAAGTTTTCAGGTAATGCAGCAGTTGCGGCGGGTAATAACGCGGCAGATACGCCGACGTGTCAATGTAAACATTCTCGTGTTTCCAAGCGACGCCGATCATTTCGTCCGTCCACGGATGGCCGATGTGACCGGCTACGATTTTCAGTTCAGGGAAGACCAGCGCCACTTCGTCGAGGTAAGGAACCGGTCTGCCAGTTTCCGAAGGCATCAGCGGCCCCGTGTGGCCGACTTGCGTGCAAAAGGGAATGTCCAACTCAACGCATTTCACATACAGCGGAAAGTACAGCTTGTCATTCGGCGGCAACTTCCACAGCCAAGGAATGACGCGCAACGCCTTGAAACCGAGCTGGTTTACCGCGCGATCCAATTCGCGGACGGCTTCAACAGGCTTTTCCAGATTGACTGCGGCCACGCCGACAAAGCGGTCAGGAAATTCGGCGATCATTTCTGCGACCAGGTCATTGCTGTAAATGTTGGCTCCCGGACGATGCCACGCCGACAGCATCAAGGTTTGAATCCCTGCCTTATCCATTTCGGCAACGATCTGCGCCGCCGTCAAACCGTGTTCAAGCAAATGCGACGAACCGGATTGTTTGAACAGCCGCGCGACCTCCGGCAGCTTTTCAAACGCGTCTCGCCGAGCCGGTTGCGCCCAGGCGTCAATGATTGGAAGGTTGGGATTGTTTGGCATAGTCGGGAATTGCGGAATGCGGATTTGGGATTGCGGATTGAAGAGTCGAACTCCGCAATCCGCAATCTGCAATCCACAATCAGAAGATGTAGCCGCCAGCTTCGACGACTTTGTTGGACAGCCGTTCACGAATCGCAGCCGTGTTGAGCGGCTCCTGTTTCGTCAATCGGCGCAGAGCCACCAACATGACGCGAAGCTCGTCGCCGTCGGCAATTGCGGCCAGAGCGTTTTTGGCCGCGACTTCGATGCGATTGATGGCGTCGTGCGTGAACAGTTTCGTCGCGTCAATCGCTGCCGAGTGTTTTTCCGCTCCATCCTGAGCAACCAGTTTAGCGGTGCGGCCAACAGCGCTGTCAATCTGGAAGGCGTCAATGATGACATCTGCCGTCCAACTCAACACCATTTGCTGTTCGGCCAATGCTGCCTGGAATTTTTGGGCGGCGGAGCCGAGCAAGGCGATGGCGACTTTCTTGGCATTGGCCGCCAGCTTGAGTTCGTTGGCCAGCGGCGATTCGTCTCCGTCGCCGTCAAACGAAGGTCCGGCCATCAATTCTTCTTGCAGCTTCATCGCAGCTTGGAAAAGCGGCAAGCCGCCTTTCATCGCGCGTTTGATGAGCTGGCCGGGAATCAGCAAGCGGTTGATTTCGTTCGTGCCTTCAAAGATGCGGTTGACGCGGCAATCGCGGTAAGCGCCTTCCGCCGGATAATCTTCGGTGAAGCCGTTGCCGCCGTGAATCTGGACGTTTTCGTCGGCGCAATAAAACAGCAATTCAGAGCCGGCGACTTTGGCGATGGCGCATTCGATGGCGTATTCCTCGATGGCTTTCATGACAGCCACCGGGTCGGCTCTGTCAATTGTCGCTTCGCGAGCTTCGATCATTCCGGCGGTGCGATAGACGGCGGAATCACAGGCGTAAGTGCGCGCTGCCATTTCGGCGATCTTGTATTGAATCGCGCCGAAGCTGGCGATAGCGCGTCCGAACTGACGGCGTTGCGCGGCGTATTTAGCGGCTTGGCCGAGAACTCGTTTGCTGCCACCGACTCCGCCTGCTCCCAGATTGATACGCCCGTGATTGAGCACGTTGAAAGCGATCAAATGGCCTTTGCCGATTTCGCCCAGCAACCGATCTTTCGGAATTTTGGCGTCCTGCATGATGATCGGCGTGGTGGACGATCCGCGCTGGCCTAGCTTGTGTTCTTCGTTGCCGTGACTGACGCCGGGGTCGTTCTTTTCGACAATGAAGCCGGTGAAATGTTCGCCGTCCACTTTGGCAAAGACTGTAATCACATC
>JAEUQP010000372.1 GCA_016789645.1 Acidobacteriota bacterium
TCCGCCGTGAACACCAGGATCGGCGCGGCCAATCGCGCCAAACCACGAACGATTTCATACAGCGCCGTTTGCGCTGACCGTCGCGCCAGCGATTTTGGCGCGTAGGTGTACAAACGATCTTTCAAAATGTCGAAATACAACGCCGACAATTCAATCGTCGCAAAGCTGTACAAGGTTCGATAGACCTCCGTGAAATCGTATCGCTCGTAAGCTTCGAGCACTTTTCTGGTGACATCGTTCATTGCCGTCAGCGCCCAACGATCAATTTCGAACATTTCGCTGACGGACACACGATCTTTTTCAGGATCAAAGCCGTCCAGATTCCCCAGACAATATCGCGCTGTGTTTCGCAATTTGCGGTAAGCGTCGGAAACCCGTTTCAGGATTTCATCTGAAACGCGCATGTCTTCGTGGTAATTCAGCGCCGAAGCCCACAGCCGCAAAATCTCAGCCCCGCTGGTTTTCAGCACGGTGGCGAGTTCAACGCCCGTACCTTTGGATTTCGACATCTTGTCGCCGCTGACGTCCACCACCCAGCCGTAGGTGATGACTTCGCGGTACGGCGCAGCGTCCATCACTTCCAATCCAACCACCAGCGACGAATTGAACCAGCCGCGAAACTGGTCGCCGCCTTCCAGATACACATCCGCCGGGTACGGCAACCCATATTCTTTCAGCACGGCAATCGAACTCGCGCCCGAATCGAACCACACATCCAGAATGTCCATTTCCTTGCGCAAATTGGACGAGCCGCATTTGCAAGTCGTGCCCGCAGGCAACAATTCGCTGGCTTCGCGTTCGTACCAAGCGTCGGCGGATTCTTTTTCGAAGATGTCCGCGATGTGGCGGATGACTTTCGGGTCGCACAACGTATCGCCGCAATCGTCGCAATAGAACACTGTGATGGGTACGCCCCAGGTTCGCTGGCGAGAAATGCACCAGTCGGGACGATCTTTGAACATGCTCTTCATGCGGTCGCGTCCCCAGGCCGGATACCATTCGACCTGATCGCAGGCGGCAATCGCGCGTTCGTTCAGATTGGTCGCCGTCATCGAAATGAACCATTGCGGCGTTGCGCGAAACACCACGGGGTTATGACAACGCCAGCAATGCGGATATTGATGCTGGAAGGATTCGACTTTCAGCACTGCACCGAGTTGCTGCAAATGCTCGATGACCGCCTTGTTGCCATCGCGCCCGGCGTCGGCTTTGGTGATCGGCACCACACGCATGCCGGCAAAATGCTCCACGTCTTTCATGAAAAATCCGCGCGCATCCACCGGGTTGTAGGGTTCAATGCCGTAATGTTTGCTGACGACATAATCTTCATAACCGTGCCCCGGAGCCGTATGAACGGCGCCAGTTCCGGCATCCAGCGTGACGTGTTCGCCAAGCATCAACAGGCTGTCACGATCAATGAACGGATGGCGAGCCTTCAATCGGTCGAATTGGTCGCCGTTATATGTGCCGACGACTTCGTACTGTTCCCAACCAACTTTGGCTGCAACCTGTTCCAACAATCCTGTGGCAACGATGAATATTTCTCCGCCAACGGAAACGGCGCTGTATTCCAATTCGGCATTCAGACAAATGCCCAAATTCGCCGGAAGCGTCCAGGGCGTCGTTGTCCAGATCAGAACGTTGACGGTTTTTCCGGCAAGCTGCGCATCCAATTTGGCCGCCTCGGGAAACGGAAATTTGACGTAAATCGAATGACTGGTGTGGTCGTTGTATTCGATTTCGGCTTCGGCCAGCGAAGTCGCACAACTGATGCACCAATGCACCGGGCGAAGCCCTTTGTACACCGAACCTTTTTCGACGAACTTGCTGAAACTGCGAACGATGTCCGCTTGATATTTGAAGTTCATCGTCTGGTACGGATTGTCCCATTCGCCCAGAATGCCTGCGCGTTTGAAATCGTCACGTTGAATGGCCAAAAACTTTTCCGCGTGCTTACGGGCAGCGCGGCGAATTTCGACTGCTGGCATATCGTGCTTTTTGGCGCCCAATGCTTCTTCGACTTTGATTTCAATCGGCAATCCGTGACAGTCCCATCCCGGCACGTAGGGCGCCCAGTGCCCCATCATCGAACGCGACTTCACGCAGAAATCTTTCAGGGTTTTGTTCAGGATATGGCCGATGTGAAGCCGTCCGTTGGCATACGGTGGCCCATCGTGCAACACGTACAACGGTTTGCCCGCGCGAACATCACGGAGTCTGGCGTACAAATTCATTGCGTCCCATTTCTGCAATCGAATGGGTTCGTTTTGCGGCAAATTGCCTTTTTGCGGGAATTCGGTGTTGGGCAGGTTTACTGTGGATTTCAGGTCAAATTTCTCGTCACTCATTGTGTTCGGTCGTTCCAGTTGTTTGATTTAATTTGCAGCATTCGAGGCTGGTAAAAGAAATCGGATGATAGCGTAAAGCGCATCTATAAAGAAACGCTCGGCCTCCGCAGCCTTTGCCGGAGCCGAGCGTTTGTCTTCGCTCTGATTGTCTGCGCGCTCCGGATGGAGCGTCAAATAAACATTTCTTCGTCTTGATAGGCCTGATTCACAGGCAGCCGACTGCCGGCAAATAAGACCTGCATGGCGCGGCGCAGGCCAAACATCACATAAGAAAATTCGCGCGCCGGTTCCAAAATGCTGTTTTGAACCATGGCGGTCGTCCGTTGGAATTGGTCGGTTGCAACCGCCAACGTGTCCTGAACCTTTTCGACTTTGTCTTGAGCGCGTTCCACTTCGCGGCGGGCCAGCGCCGTCGTGTCGCCCAGCAAACTGCGAAGCTCGGCGGCTTCGTCTTTGGCCATTTCGGCAATGGAGTTGATGTGCTCTGCGCCCTGAGCAAAGTAGCCAGCGGCTTCTTTCAACTCGCCCATCAAATTATGAGCAAGTTTCAGCACCGGCTCGGTGTTCGTAATCAGCAATTCGGCACGCGATTGCAGCGTGCTGGCGCGTTCAGCCAACATCACTAACTTGCGAGCGAGCAAGTACAGACCGATGAAAACTCCGACCTGAACGATCAATAAAATCCCGACTCCGATTGCGATAAGTGTGATTTGCCAGTTCTCCACTGCCTGCTCCGTGAAATGGTGGTTGGTTGTTGGTAGCAGATGGGCGGTGACAGGCCAAGGAACTCTGGTTTCAGCCTGCCACCTACCACCGACCACTTGTCACCTTAGCTTTCTTCGACCGCTGCACTGCTGCGAACGGAATCAGCCTGCTTGGCTTCGCGGTATCCCTGCTTTCCAGCTTCAATGGCTGCCGCAAATTGAGCTTTCTGATTGGTAATCAATTCCTTGCCGCGTTGCGTCAAGTCGCCAACGGCTTCACGTCCACGCGAAGTCAGATCGGTGGCGCGTTCCACCCCTGTGTGGTAATAATCCTGTGCCCGTTCGCCAATGTCTCGTCCCGTGTCGCGTGCGTAATCCAGACCTTTTTTGGTCGCATCGGCAATCTCCGAACGCAACTCGCTGCCGGCTTTCGGCGCAAAAAGCAGCGCTGTGACCGCGCCAATTCCGGCTCCGATCAAGAAGAAAACCAGCTTGTCTCCGCTGTTGCCGCTATTGTCTGCCATAATCTCCTCCTATTTGTTCTGACCAACCTGTTAATTTCGCTCTCTATCGGCAGAGCGAATCGTTGTAAGAGAAACCCGACATTGATCCGGGTTCACTCATTGAAAAACCACATGCAGGCCGAAGCCTGCGCGGCGAAGATAGTAAAAAAACACATTGATTTTGTTGATGATTGAACCGCTCATCTAAACCGCGGGCACTATAACACCCGCTATTGGCAACATCAACTTTTAGATCAGACCAGACCTGGACGGCTTACACGCCACATTCAGCCAGCTCAGCATCTTCGGCGGGAGCGGACTGCATCTCGTAATGGAAGCCGTAAATTTCCGCCAGTTCGAAGTATTCGGCAAACAACGGCTCCATGTCTTCGACGGTTTGCGACCGCAATACCATCTGGCGAAGCGGCGTCCCGTTCGGAACTCCGCGCAGCAACTGAGCTGACATCATCTTCATTCGCCCGATGACGCCTTTTTCCGGCATGTGTTCGCGCAACAAGTCGCGGAATTCCAGCAGAGTGTCGTGCAGTTCCTGTGGAGTCGGTTTGTATGGCTCCAGTCCCTGCATCGTCTCCCATGTCTGGCGAAAGATATACGGATTAGCAATGGCTCCGCGCCCAATATGAACCGCATCACAGCCCGTGCGGTCAAAGCGATCCATCGCGTGTTCGGGAACCAGAATGTCCCCGCTGCCCGACACAGGGATCGAAACGTTTTCCTTAATGGCGCGTACCAAATCCCAATTGGCAAATCCTTTGTACGCCTGCACGCGCGTGCGTCCGTGCAACGTGACCATCGAACCGCCGCAATCTTCAATCAACTTGGCGACTTCAATGCAGTTGATACTTTTGTCGTCCCAACCGGCGCGAATTTTGACGGTCATCGGAATGGTAATCGCGCGCTTGACCTCTTTCAGAATCTTTTCCAATTGCGGCAAATCACGCAGCAGGTTCGATCCGCCGCCGCCGTTGATTACTTTTTTGGCCGGACAGCCGCAGTTGATGTCTACGAAATCGGCTCCGGTTTCCTGAGCGATTTCCGCCGCCCAACGCATCCGCACTTCGTCATAACCGAAAATCTGAATGGCAATCGGGCGCTCTTCCGGTTTGAAGCGCATCATTTCATGCGACCGGATGTTGCCGCGCGTCAGGCCTTCGACGCTGATGAATTCAGTGACAAACAGCCCCACGCCGCCACGTTTTTTGATCAAGCGGCGAAACGGCGAATCGGTCACGCCCGCCATCGGCGACAACACCAGCGGCGGCGAGATTTGGCGGTCGGCAATGTTGAACGAAGTCGGATAAAACATAACCTTGTAGCTCGGCCCTGCCAAAGATGGGCGATATGATTGAACAGTGACTATAGCATACGGTTGACGGCATTGGTCAAAACCGATAGCTTCAGCGGCGTGAAGATCGAAAGCGCAAACAC